>DFWB01000223.1 GCA_002380675.1 Akkermansiaceae bacterium UBA4145 | reverse complement strand
GCAGATGGGAGCGGTAAAAGGAAAGCTCGAGAAACGGCTGAAGAATCGGAGTGGTGTCAGCTGGGAGATTGGATCTCTTTCCTGGACGCCTTGGACAGGGGTGCAGGTTAGAAAGGTCGTTGTTGAGGGGCCGCCGGCAGTGGGCAGCTCGTCCGTGCGCCCTCTCTGTCTAGCGGAACTGGATGTAAAACTACACTGGGGCTCTCTGCTGCGAGGGGCATTAGATCTGAGAGAGGTCAGGGTTCGAAGTGGGCAGATTGCAATTCCGATGGAGCTACTTTTCCTGCTTGGCGATAAGGAAAGTCAATCCAGAGCGATGGACTCAAAACCTTCGCCTGTGCCTGTGCCCCGGGTAGAAAGACAAGAGGGCGAGCCCAAGACAGCAAATAAAAAGCAGAAGCCCAGCCCCTCCTTAGATCATGAAAAAGCAAGTCTCGCGGCGGCCTCATCTTTCAGGGTCATCATAGATCAATGCGACATGGAGGTGTATTCCAACGAAGCAGATGGAAATCCTGCATTGAAGCTGCGCAATTTGAGTGGAGAATTACCACTGGGAGGGAAGGATTCTTCCGGTTTGATTCGGTGTGAGGGGCTTTCTATTGGGTCACAGTTTTTCAAAATGGACTGGGCTAGCAACGTTGAATGGCAGCATCCCTCTCTCAATCTGCCCCCAGCAGAGGTTGTCTGGAATGGATTTACGATTCGTAGTGAGGGTGTTCTTCAGATGCTGGGCACGCCACGTTTTGCCGTTCGGATTGATATTCCTGCAGGCGAACTGCCTTCTAACGAAATTGTCCTGCCATCTGGCGTGGGGGTGAAGCTCAGGGCGAAGCGATTGAGCCTTCGAGGCGCGCTCAGTGGCAGTCTAACTCTGCTGTCCAGCTGGAGGGGTGATCTCGCAGTGGACGCACAGGGCGTCTCTCTGGGGCGTGATAAAACAAAGCAAGATGTGCTCTTCAGTGAAGGGCGAATGATGGCGGTAGTGCGCGGTGGAAGATTTAATGTTCTTGATGCCCGGCTCCTGAGTGAACGTTTGTCTCTTCTGGGTAATGGAGTTCTTCTGCCTAACGGCCAGCTTGGAGCGGTGATGCGTGTCGTTGCGGACCAGGATTATGCTTCGACACTTACCCGGTTTGCGGTTGGAGCGTTGTGGACAGGCGGGTGGACTAGATCCTGGCTTATGCCGATGGAAACTCCGGATCGCTACTACAGAGACATCGTATTGGAGGGAACGGTGAACCAGGCGAAGGTCAATGTAGGCCGGAAAGGAGAGAGGATGAATTTAGAGCAGGCATGGAGCCGGATGCTCGCGTTTTTAAGAAAGGAGGCTCTTGAGCCAGAAAAAATAATGACAGCCAGATCGGCAGAGCCAGTTTCTTCCCAATGAGAGTGATCGCAGGCAGGGCGCGGAGGATGCCTTTAAAGGTGCCGCCCCAATTGACGCGGCCCAGCACTGACCGGCTGAGGGAGGCCCTTTTTTCAATTCTGCAAGGTCGTCTTGCGGGAGGCATGGTGCTTGATCTTTTCGCGGGCTCCGGGGCTCTAGGAATAGAGGCTCTCAGCAGGGGAGCGGAGAAAGCGGTTTTTGTAGAGCGAAGTCGAGATGCAGCCCGGTGTATCAGGGAGAATCTGGAAAAGCTGGGCTTGGAGGAGTGCGCCAGAGTTCAGGAGGGGGATGCTTATGAGTATCTGCTCACGGCTGACGAAAGTTTTGATCTCATCATGGCAGATCCGCCATACGCATCGAATAGCAGTAGAGATTGTGCCGGTGATTTAATGCAGGATCCATCGCTAGCGGGGCAATTGGCAGATGACGGGATCCTGATTATCGAGGTGGAGGCTAATCGAGAGGAGATGGAGGCCCCCGGATGGCAGATGATAGATCGACGGACCTACGGCAGGAGCTCGATTCTGTTTTACGCTAGGGAGTAGTCTCGATACCTTCGAAAGTAATGAATGCGTGGGTGCGGTTAATCTACAACCTTCTCCTGCCTGTGTTCTGCCTGCTCGCTGCACCGGCGTGGGTGATTAGGATGGCCCGTCGAGGAGGTCTGGACTGGCGTCTTCTCCAGCGAATCGGAATTTACCGGGGCTGTTCTGATGAGGAGGCCCGGGAAACGATCTATGTTCATGCGGTTAGCGTGGGGGAGGTTCGGATGGCGCTTCGGTTAATTACGCAGTGGCAGCAATGTGACTCCCTGAGGCAGTTTGTGATTGCGGCTACAACTTCAACAGGATTTCAGGTGGCTGACAAAGAAGCGCCGGAGGGAGTTCGAGTGATTTACAGTCCCTTGGATTTTCCTCCTGTTCTGCGATCCGTATTTCATCGCTTTAATCCCATCCTGATCGTTCTCATCGACTCCGAGATCTGGCCGAACCTCCTTCATGTGAGCGGGCAGAGCCGAATTCCGGTGGCTCTGGCTAATGCGCGTTTGTCGGAGCGTTCAGCACGGCGATACCAGCGAGTGAAGTGGATAGCCGCACCTATGCTGAACCAAATCAGGACTGTATGTGTGCAGGCAGAAGAGCACGCGGAAAGCTGGATAAAGATTGGCATTTGTCCGGAGCGTCTAGTCATTACTGGAAGCCTCAAGTTTGACCTCGATGGAGTCCAAGCTCCGATGGAGAGGATCGAATTCAGGGATATGCTCGAGAGTTTTGGCTCGGAAAGAGCAATAGTGCTGGCAGCGAGCACTCATCACGGGGAGGAGCGTCTTATCGCCGAGGCGATTCGTGAAGTTCCCGGCGCCTTGGCAGTATTACTGCCCCGACACGTGGAGCGCCGGCAAGTTGTCCTATCTGATTTGGAAACTGCGGGTTTTGAGGTGGTTCTGCGTAGTAGGTTCAAGTCTCCAGAAAAACCAGAAGCTGCTGTATTTTTGGTAGATTCCACCGGGGAACTGGGCGACTGGACTGCACTTGCTGATATCGTGGTGATTGGAAAGAGTTTTCTTGGTCGCGGTGGACAGAATCCCGTTGAGGCCATCCTCGTGGATGCCCCAGTGGTGTGTGGACCGGACATGAGCAATTTTGAGCCATTGGTCAGTGAGCTTCGCACCGCCTCGGCAATCGAGTGTGTCAGTCAGGGGGAGATCGCTGAGACGCTTCGGGCTATTCTGGCATCGGATCAACGGCGCCAAAGCCTGACCGACAATGCCAGAGCCACAATCGACAAGCACCGTGGCGCAACAGATCGAATTATCATGCAGCTAAGAGCTCTTATCGAGGATTGTGGGGAGCAGGATCCGGATTGAGATCTCGATGTTGAGAAGTCTGCCAACTTGCCGGAGGCGGACAGAAGATTAACGGGGCGGAGGGGCTTGCAGTCTGCGAAATTCTTCAATTCGTTTCTGCTCAAGATAGGCACGAAGTTGGCGAATAACGGCAACATCAGGATCTGCCTCAGGATTAACGAAAGGATTGTTGGATCCATACCACGACCAGGGGCCACGGGGGACGCCTCCGAATTCGACAAATCGCCAGTGAAGTTTGTCGCCAGATTTTAATCCCATATAATCGCGGACAGCCGGAGAGACATCAATGCCAGCGTTTTTGCTGCGAGGGGGTTGGCCTCTAAACACGTATTGCCAGTCGTCTGTTACCCACGGCCCACAGTCTTCCCACTGAGCGTAGCATACCTTTCGGCCATTATAGAGCTGGATCCATCGGCCCTTGCAGACAGACTTTCCCGGGCGTGGGTTGTAACGGTAAAACCATGGGATGACGCGTGAGGCCTCAGGGCGATGGCGGCGGTAATTCAGACAGTCGTTGTATGGTAGAGCGACGTAAAATGAATTCAGGCCCGGTCGGAATGCTTTAGGTGCGTAGTTGGCTCGCGCTGCTGGATTCGGATCGTCGTAACCTCCGTAGTTTTTTTCCCACTGCCCGTCCCACGATGACTGGTGGTTGGATGTGGTGTTGCGTCCACCGGGTTTTTCACCGATCCAAAAAATTGTCGCGGTAACGTGCAGCCGCCAAGGGTAAACCGTTTTGCGGTATTGATATGGATTTGGCGGTGCCGCAGTGGGGGAGGTGACTTTTGGTCCTTGCTGGCACCAGGTCGGTAAGACCCCGATCCACTGGGTGAGGATGATTCCGCAGAACAGGTGGGCGGAAAGTCGCCGTTTGGAACTCTGAGGCATAGCGAGTGAAAAAATTATGATCTGTGGTCCTCTCTCGCTTTACTTTACTCGGATTCTCTCCGTGAGTTCCCCTACCATCACATCAAACTCCCCGGGCTCAATCACAGGAGCGTTTTCCAATCCGTGATAAGCAAGTTCCTTGACCGGTATTTTCAAAGTGACGTTTTTGGCTTCTCCGGCCTCGAGTTCAACCTGGCGGAAAGCGCGAAGACGCTTTACTGAAGGCGTGATCGAGGCAAAGAGATCGCGGGTGAAAACGTCCACTGTCTCCTTGCCCCGTCGTGAGCCCGTGTTGGTAACTTTGACGGAAAGAATAATATCATCCTCCTTCGTTAGAGTAGATGAATTCAACTTGAGATCACTGAAGGTAAAGGAGGTGTAGCTAAGGCCGTGCCCAAATTCGTAGAGCGGGTTGAATCCAGGGGTTTCCTTGTCAGGTCCTACGCTGTCGCTGTGCTTGTGATCGTAGGTCAAAAGGCTGTTCGGGTGGCGAGGGTAGGTGAATGGCAGGCGGCCTGAGGGGTTGAATTGGCCCGTCAGCAATTCATAGAGAGCTTTTCCTCCATGGGGGCCGGGCTGTCCTGCATAAATAATTGCATGACAGTGGCCCGCTATCTCGGTGATGAGACGGGGGCGATTGCCGAGGACAATAAGGATCAGTGGTTTTCCTGTGGCGAGACGCCGTACGAGGCGAAGCTGATTATCAGGCATCGAGAGGTCGGGAATGTTTCCGGGGGTTTCAGTGCTGGGCTTCTCAGCGAGGACACAAACCACGATGTCTGCATTCCGCGCCTTATTCATAGCGTAGTCAAAGTCGGTGGAGCCATCCCATTGCGCGCCCCGGGCCCAAAGTACATTTTCGCGCCCGTGCCCGTTGTTGAAGGATTGCAGGATGGTCTCGAGGCCTTCCGGGTATGCGGCTTCATCTGTTCCCTGCCATGTGTAGGACCATGACCCATGCAGAGCAGCAAGTGAGCGGCATCCTGGACCAGTGAGAAGGATCTGACCCTTCCTCTTGAGAGGTAACACTCCTTCATTCTTGAGAAGGACCAGGGACTCCCGAGCTGCTTGGAGAGAAGTCTCGTGGGCCTCCTCGCTGCCGATTTCCCCGGCAGTGGAGGCCGGCAGGACGGGGTTGTCAAAGAGGCCGAGAGAAAACTTCATCCGGAGGATCCTTCGTACGGATTCATCCAGTCGGCTCTCGGATAGGGCCCCTTCCTCTACCAGCTTGATCAAGTTATTGGAAAAATGAAAATCGTAGGGGGCCATGCACATGTCGATTCCAGCGTGCACTGCGATACGAACAGCTTCCTTAAGGTCAGGTGCGACCCGGTGGAGGTTATGGAGTTTTTTCACGTCCTCCCAGTCGCTGACGATCACTCCGTCAAACTTCAGTTCTTCCCTAAGAAGCTCGCTTAGCATTTCATGACTGGCATGGACCGGGATTCCATTCACTTCACCAGAGTTCACCATGATTGCCTGCACTCCCTGTTCGATCGCGGTTGTGAAGGGTGGTAGGAAATATTCCCGGAGGTCGTGCTCCGGAAGCAGTGTCTGGGTACGATCGTGTCCGCTGGCGGGAAGGCTGTAGGCGAGAAAATGTTTTGCGGTAGCAGCTACTGATTTCGGGGAGGAAAGGGAAGATCCTTGCAAACCCCGGATAGCTGCCTCTGCCATGACCCTGGTGATATAGACGTCTTCCCCGAAGGTCTCGACATAGCGGGACCAGAGCGGTTGCCGGCCAACGTCGAGGGAAGGGCCGAAATTCCAAGGAATTCCAGCAGACCTGGTCTCCAAGGCTGTGACTGCGTGGCAGCGTTCAACCAGAAGGCGGTTGCGGGTCGCGGCTAGTCCCAAATTGTGCGGAAACAGGGTTCCCTCCCGCACGTAATTTGCTCCGTGGACGCTGTCGATTCCATAGAGGATTGGAATCTTAAGTCTGGTTTCCTTGGTAGCGACCGTTTGTATCTCGGAAAGCAGTTCATTCCATTGTTTAATACTGAATGCGACGTTGTGAACGTTCAGAATAGATCCAACGTGCTTGTTGATCAGCGCATGGCGAAGTTTGTCCGTGTCGAATTCGTGTGCCTCTGGATTCTCGGAATTCGCCTCACCGCTCGAAACGGCGCCCAGAGTCAATTGGGTCATCTGGCCCGCTTTCTCCTCTAGGGTCATCCTGCGTAGCAGGGAAGAAACTTGGTTCTCGA
Organism: Akkermansiaceae bacterium UBA4145; assembly: GCA_002380675.1. GTDB lineage: Bacteria > Verrucomicrobiota > Verrucomicrobiia > Verrucomicrobiales > Akkermansiaceae > Roseibacillus_B. Next base: position 1,146 of record DFWB01000223.1, on the reverse strand, counting down.
TTTCTTCCTCAGCTGAGGAGAGGGCAGGGAGAAGGAGGGCCGCCAGAAGGAATGATAGCCAGCGGATAAGAGAGTGAGGGGAAATACCCATGCCCCTGAATAAAGCAGACATAACGGCAGAGGCAATTGCAGCCTTGAAAGATCCTCGGCCAGAGGGCGATGTTGACGAGTAGGCTTTCCCGTGCTCTGGCTCTGTTCTGCTCAGGGCCTGCAGATGATAGTATCCTGCCTGAAGCGAGGGTCTGTTCCCGGGTAATCAAGGGTATAGTGTATCCCGCGGGATTCCTTGCGCTGCATGGCGCAGTCCACCACCAGGGACGCAACAGTGACAAGGTTTCGAAGTTCCAAGATGTCAGAATTCACTCGGTAACCCCAATAGAAATCACGGACTTCCCGGGCAAGGTTTCGGAGGCGAAAGCTTGCTCTCAGTAGGCGCTTATCGGTCCGCACAATTGAAACATAGTCCCACATCGTGCGACGAATCTCGTCCCAATTGTGGTAGATATTCACAAGCTCATCAGGAGGAGCAGTGTCTCCGTGCTCCCACTCTGGGATGGGTGGAGCAGGCGCGAGTTTCCCTGAGCCAAGATGCGTGATCATTGTGGCAAGCGCCTTTCGAGCCATGACGTTGCCCTCCAGCAGGCTGTTAGATGCCAGGCGATTGGCTCCATGGAGTCCGGTACACGCGGCTTCTCCGATGACGAAGAGACCGCGAAGGTTGGTGGAGCCGTCGGGTTTGGCTACCACTCCGCCACATTGGTAGTGCGCAGCGGGGACGACTGGGATCGGGGTCTTTTCGGCGTCATGTCCGAACTCAAGAAGGGTCCTGTGGATGAAGGGAAACCTTTCAGCGATGAACCCGTTTGGCTTATGGGTGATGTCAAGGTAGACGCAGCTTGCCCCGGTTTTCTTGATTTCCGTGTCAATCGATCGAGCCACGATATCCCGCGGAGCGAGCGAGCCTCGCTCATCGTAGCCGAGCGTAAAGTCCTCACCCTTGTCGTTCAGCAAAACTGCTCCCTCGCCTCTCAAGGCCTCCGAAATCAGGAAGGAGCGAGCCTCCGGCCCGGTAGCGGCGGGATTGTAAAAGCATGTTGGGTGAAACTGGATAAACTCCATATTTGCGATTCGGGCGCCCGCGCGCCA
>DFWB01000031.1 GCA_002380675.1 Akkermansiaceae bacterium UBA4145 | reverse complement strand
GACGAAGTCGATAACGAAAGCCTTGTCGAGAATCGGTAAGAGTTGCTCGACGAAGGCCTTGTGATCCTTATGGGGCAGGTAGGCCTCCAGTCCCTTCTTGTCCTTGAAGGAGACGATAAAGCAATGGGTGTATCCTTGAGCGAGATTTTCGGGGCTCACGTTGGTCCCCCACTCGTAGCCTGTGATGGAGTTGATCTTGGAGGGAAGAGACGCAAAGGCCTTTTCGATGGCGGTGATCTGATTCTTGGTGGCGTCGTCCTTGAACTTGAAGCAGACCACATGGCGATAGACGCCTGGTTTTGCTGCGGTTTCCTTGTGATGGTCGGCGAGAGAATTGGAGCTCATAAATGTAAGCGAAAGGGAGAGGGCGAGGAGGAGGACCTTCATGATCGAACGAGGGTGCCGTAGGTCATGGCAATCGTCAATGGGTCCCTGAAAAAACGTAGCCGTGCGGCTATTCAGGCAATGGCCTTGGGAGGCCGAGGCGGGGAGCCTTTTCCAAAGGTCGATGGAAAAAGGGGCGAGCGAGGTGGTAAATCTGAGTCTGTGCCTTGACGGTTGAGCAAACGGGCATAACCTCCTGATAATGAGACCAAAATCCGCATTATTTTCCGCAGCTGTTGTGCTGGGAGTCAGCCTTTTCTGCGTTTCTGGACCGGCGAATGGCGCCGACGCAAAGAAAAAGTCCGAGAAATCCGAAAACGCTGAGAGAGTCACGCTCTTTGATTTTTCGGAAGCGGATCCCGGGAAAAAATGGATCACAGTAAACGATAACGTGATGGGTGGCCGCTCGAAGGGAGGGTTCACCTTCAAGGGCGACAGATTGCTCTTTGCTGGTTCCACGAACACGAATGGGGGCGGTTTTTCCTCCATCCGGACTCGGCCCGGGGCCCTAGGCTTGGCGGGAAAAGATGGGGTGATGATCCGCTTCAAGGGGGACGGAAGGACCTACAAGTTTGGCTTGGAGATGGAAGGAAGCCGGGCAACTTACCGTGCCGATTTCGACACGAAGGCTGACTCGAAGGGTTGGCAGGTCGCCAAGATTCCTTTCAGTGCGTTTGGTGCAGGATGGAGAGGAATGAAACTCCCTCGCGACCGTTACCCCCTGGAGAAAGGCAAGATCAACAGCCTTGGGGTCATGATCTACGACAAGAAGGATGGCCCTTTCCGTCTTCAGGTTGACTGGATCAAGGCCTACAGCGAGGAATAAACGTCCTTGAACCGGCGGAGGGTTAAAGGCCCCTCAGGTAGGCGTAAAGGTCTGCCAACTCCTGCGTGCTTGCCCCCAGAAGCAAGCCCGCAGGCATCGGTGATCGGTTTGGATTTTGCTCGCTGAGGATGTCGTGTCGGGAGAAACGGATAGTTTCATTTGATCCCGTTTCGAGAATGGTTTGAGCCTCAGAGCTGTAAACCTTCATCCCGATATAGACGCCATCAGCGGTAGTGATCTGCGTGGCCTTATAGAGGTCAGAAAGAGAAAGGTCCGGCTCATTGATATGTCGGAAGAGGTCGTCCCGGCTGAAGCGTTTGGCGATGTTGCTCAGGGAAGGTCCGAGTCGGCGGTTGCCTGAATGGCAGGTCATGCAGCCGTAGCGGGCATAGGTTGCCTGTCCCTTAATGCTGTCGCCCTTTTCCCAGTCTACGATCTTCATCTTTTGTGCGAACGGAGTAAGGTCAACCTTGCTGGTCGGCGGTCGTTGGAATTCCAAGGCAACTTTGCGGTCCTGCTCGTTGCCATGGCGGGAGAAAAACCCGACGAGGTCGGGCCTCAGGTGGAGCTCGCTTTTCCAGACGTCACGTAGGGTGGTCAGAAGAGGTGGGATCGCGGAGGGAGGCAGGTGCTTTTCCACAAAGTCAAGGGCTTCCCGGTTCCATCCCTGCACGGAGGAGGCCATTGCTTGCGCCATCGATTTGCGGTTTTCTTCGGGTAGCAGGGTGAGAAGCTGTATGCTGGCGGGAGAAATGTTTTTGGCTCGAGCCATCCGGTTGGCCGTCTCAGGGTCGAATCCAAGTTGGGCCTTCAGGGCGTCGCGCAGGTTGACACTCCAGTTCCGGTCAGTGAGGAGATTGCGCTCCTCGATCTTGCGGTCGATTCCGAGGAAGCCGTTCGCGATTTTATCGCGAACGCTCTCTCTTGGTCCAGGCATCTGGGAGAGACAGAAGAGATAGTGGGCGTCGTGGGTCGGATGAGAGGAAGGGGAGAGGGCAGAGGCGAGCCTTTCTATTGCGGCGCTCGTATCTGCCTTCAGCATGGCGAGCAGGCGCGCGATTTCATACTGCTGGGGCTGGCCTGGATTCTGTGGATCAAAGGCCATGGTCAGCAGAGAGAGGGCTTTCCGGCGGAGCTCTAATGCGAGAGCGTCCGGCTTATTGGCAGTGTAGCCAGCATCAATCCGGCGGCGCGCCTCGTTGGTGCTGATGTCTCCCATGGTGAGCATGAGGTGACGTATAGCGTTTAGGCGAGTGGAGGGATCCTTGGCCTTTTCAAAGAGGTTGAGAGCTTGATCTGGTGACAGAGGAGCGGGGGCGGTAATGCGGTCTTTGTGGATAGACCAGTCCCTCGGGGTCTCATAAAGGGCGACGGGTTTGGCCGCCTTTCGACCGTTCGGATAGGAGACCCGGTAAACGGCTCCCCTGGTTCCACGTCCTCCTACCGAGACGTAGAGATCTCCAGTAAGAGGGTGGACCGCAAGGTCGGAGGGGGCGAAGCCGAGATTGCCGACGGGCTCAAGGAAGGTCTCGTGATCGTGGCTTTTGTAGGAGTCTCCTTTCGGAGTGAGCGGAGAGAAGTAGACCCGTCCATAAGTCCAGCAAGCGAAGAAGAGGCCGTCCTGGTAGTGCTCGGGAAACTGCGTGTGGCGGTAGACTTCCACCCCGGTGGGAGATCCGCGGTCGATCTCATTAAGTCGGGTGGCGGAATCGAAGAAATACGGAGGCCGATTGAAGGAGCGCTGGTGGCCAGGGAGGAGCCATCCGTGGTGTCCCCCAACCCGGATGTGAAAGACCCGACAGTAGGAATACCATGGGAGTTGGTGATCCCGCTCTCCGTCGGAGTCGAAGGTGAAGAGGTGGCCGTGCTGGTTGAAGGCGAGGTCGTACTGGTTGCGGAATCCGTGGGCAATGACCTCACTCTGTTTTCCATCCGGAGAGATGCGGAGGATCGTTCCCTGCGAGGGGTCGGTGATGGGGGAGGTGGCGGTGGTGATGTTCCCTTTGCTGATATTGGTGTTATTTCCGCAGGCCACGTAAAACCATCCGTCAGGCCCGCGTCGGATTCCATGGGGGCCGTGTTCTCCTCCTCCTCCGGGAAGCTTGTAGAAAAGTTCGGGGTCACCGCCCGGGAGGGTCTGACCGGGCTGGGTGCGATGCAGGAAAATCCCCTGAGGCTGAACGCTGAGGAGGTCGTTTCCGTTCCAGAGGAGGCCGTGGGGATTACGGGCTTTGTTGAAGACGACCTCGGCCTGGTCGGCTACGCCGTCCTTGTCCGTATCGAGAAGGACCTTGATATACCCTGGCCCGGAGACAGCCACCTTCCCGTCTTCCGAGATCGTCATGGCCCAGGTGTCATGGGTGAGGTCATCGCCGGCAAATTGCGTGATCTCAAATCCTTCCGGGACACGGAAGGGGTTTTCGGCATGAAGGCCAGTGACGGCCAGCAGGATGAGAAGGAGGTGACGGGACATGCTGATGGGACTGTTATCCTAGTATTTTTCCGGGGAGAGGCGAGTCTGGAACTTCTGTTCCGGGGCAATGTGAGTTAAGGCCATGCCTTAAACGATTGGCAGTTCGGGAGGCTGAGCTAAGGTTTGGCTCATGACCCATCCGCGCTGGTTTGCCTGCACAGCGGTATCTCTTCTTGTTCCCGCTCTCATGGAAGGAGCGGAGCCCCTCCCTGATGGCGAGTTTCTGAAGGTCGCCATGACGGGAGGAAGCGTTGAGGGCGGGAAGCTCATATTCACAGATCAACGCACTGCCTGCAGCCAGTGTCACTCCGTTGATGGGACGGCGAGTGGGATAGGACCTGATTTGTATGCCGCGGGGGATAAGTTCGCCCGCGCGGATCTGGCTCAGTCCATTCTCGATCCTTCTTCCTCGATCATGACAGGCTATGCCACGACGATCTTGGAGAATCGGAAGGGCGAGCGTTTCCAGGGAATCCTGCGGAGCCGGACAGATGAGGTCCTGGTCCTTGGGCAGGTCGGAGGAGTAGATCTTCGGATCGCCCGTTCCGAGGTTGTGAAGGAAGAGACAGGAGCAGTCTCACTGATGCCTCCCGGTCTGCATTCCCAGCTTAGTCCTGCGGAATTCCGGGACCTGGTTGCCTATCTTGAAAGTCTCAGGCAACCGGAGACGAAGGTGGTTCAGGAGGCGGGTACGCCAATGGAAATTCCGGTCCTTAGCCAGCAGGTTGCCTTCGAGCCCGTATTCGGGATGAAGGAGAAATTTCATAAACCGGTGTGGTTCGGGGGGCATCCGACGGTGCAGGGTGGCTATCTGATTGCCGAGAAAAGCAAGGGGACTATTTCCCTGCTGGAGAGGGTGGACGGGGAAGAGGTGATCTCACCCTTTGTGAACATCCTCGACGAGATCTACGTGGCGAATGATGAGGGCCTTCTGGGGGTGGCTCTGCATCCTGGATTCGCGGAAAATGGGCGCTACTTCATGATGCATGAAACCATGACCGGGCAGCAACGGGGTATGGCGGTGGTGGAGCGAGTGGCCAGTGCGGATCGCCGGACAGATTCAGGCAATCCCACCCGGAGTATCCTGCGGTGGAATATTGATACTCTCTTTCATCACGGGGGCGGTCTTGAATTCGGACCGGATGGCTTCCTCTATATCGGGATGGGAGATGGGGGCCCACAGGAGGATCCAGAAGGAAAGGCCCAGGACCTGAGCCGTTTTGAGGGGAGCCTCCTTCGTATTGATGTGGACCGGGAGGAAGAAGGCCGGGCGTATGGGATTCCCGGTGACAATCCCTTCGTGACTGGGGATTCAAAGGAGAGACGTCCGGAGATCTTTGCCTATGGACTGCGTCAGCCGTGGCGCTTCAGCTTCGACCCTGCCAACGGAGATCTCTGGGTTGGCGACGTAGGGCAGAACCGGTTTGAGGAGGTGTGCATCGTGCGGTCCGGGGAAAACCACGGGTGGAATATTCAGGAGGGATTTTCGTTATTCTCGACGCAGTATCGGACCGAGACTGCCAAATACATTCCCCCGGTTGTAGCCTTCCTTCGTAAGCACGGGGTCTCGGTCACGGGTGGCTACGTGATGCGCACTGATCCGCAGTCGAGCTTCCATGGGGTCTACATCTGTGCGGACTACCAGAGTAAAAAGGTCTGGGGTATCACCCAGAGGGATCGAAAGCTGAAGGTCATCCGGCAGATTGGAACGGCCCCGGATCGTATTGTTTCCTTCGGGAGGGACCCTGCCGGGGGACTCTATGCAGTCGGATACACCAAGGGAGTGGTCTACCGTGTCGATCTGGATGAGGCGAAGTTCGAGTAGTCGTGTATCGAAACGGGAGAGTTTCTTCGAAATGCGGCAACCATCCTCTCGTGGTTGTGCGATGCACTCCGAGTTCGACATTGCAGGGTTCAGGAAGTAGGATGCAGTGTGAGGAAGGTTGTAGTTCTGGTCCTGGTTGTGGTGTTGGCTTCCTTGGGTGACGCAGAGGAGAGCTCCCCGATTCCGGAGGTCTCGGTGACCGGATTTCTGGTGAGGGTCTCATGGAGAGGGGATTCCCGTTGGGTTCTTCAGAGAGCAGATTCGGAGGCCTTCCAGAATCTGGGCGACAGGGCGTTTCATGATGTGAACCAAGCATGGGTGCGGCCGGTGGATGCCGGCTATGAGTATACTGAAAGGGCAGATGAAGGCGTTCTCTTTCGTCTGGTAGATTACGGGAGCATTCTGCCGGAAGGGCGTCCGGCCAACATTCTGGTCCTGCACGGCAAGGGCATGTTTGCCGGATGGATGGAGCGTAGTCCCCTCTGTGAAGAGTTGGAAGACGCCCTCGGCGATCGGGCTCGCTTTTTCTACGCGCAGGCTCCTCACAGTAACCCCTTCCTCAATATCGTCGGGAGAGAATGGTGGAACTGTCTCTCTGCCGATTATGGGGATCTGGAGGAGTCGGTTGACTATGTGATCGACTACGCCACTAACAGGATTCCCGGGGATGTGGATCTGGTGATCGGGTATTCACAGGGAGGAGCGCTCGCCTCCTACCTTTTCAATCTCCTCGATTCGGAGCGGGACCTTGGGAACTTGGCGAAGTTAAGGAAAGCGATCTTCATCAATAGTGCAGCGATAGAAGACCTCACTCCTCAGTATGATCGGGATGGTTTGGAAAACATTCCGGATATCTATAGCGCATCAAATATCAACACCCTGCACCTGATTGCGGAGAGCGATACCATCGTGAAGCCCAGGTGGTCAGCGAGCTTGGCGGAGGCTTATCAGAAATCACTTACCGTTACCTACGCGGGGGACCATTTCATGGCGGCTGGTGGGATGAATCCGCTCCTTCTGTTCGACTTCTTCCCGGAAGCGGTCAAGCAGAGGATAGAAGAATGGATTCGGGAGAACTAGGATGTTCCGTTCTAGGAAGGGGGTAGATCCGGGATTTTCTGCGGGGGCTTGATGGCGAGGATGACGAAGG
>DFWB01000248.1:7166-8080 GCA_002380675.1 Akkermansiaceae bacterium UBA4145 | reverse complement strand
ATGAGAGTCTTCAGGACAGGTTCGCTGAGTGGGAGGGCGGCAAGTTTCGCTGGCGGGATCGCCATAGGGTGATTTTCCAGAGCAGGGCCAAGGGCCTTGCGAGCATTAGTGAGGGCAAACTTGAGGTAGTTGTCCTGGGGGTAATCGCCGGCCTGTTCGATGACTCTAACTGCGATAGATGGGTCCGCCCAAGTGGAAGAGACCACGGTTTCGAGACGAACCTTGGCATGTTCATCGTTTGCCAAACGAAGGAAATGACGATCGGCTTCGGGAAGATTGTCAGCCCAGTGACGGAGTAGATGCGCGGCAGCCGCCCGGCAGTGATAGTCGCGGTGGGTGGAGACTTGTTCGAAGAGTTTCTTGTCGATCCAGCCCCTTTGTTGATGGAGCCAGAGGGCTTCGGTGAGGTGATGAGCATGGTTGGCGTCTGTTGAATCGAGCGCAGCCAGCCATTTTTTAAGCGCGGGACGGAGAGTCTCTTCGGGCAGGTTCCATAGGACGCGTCGAGCGCGGTATCTGTTGCGATCCTCATAGGCTTTGAGAAGGTCGAGGAGTTCTTCTGCACTGGCGTCCACGATCTTGACTGGGGCGTCCAGCGGGCGATTTTTCCAGGTAACCCTCCAGATACGGCCTTTGCTTGAGTCCCGGCGTTCGTCGCGGAGGGAATACTGCATATGGCCGAGTACTGGATTATACCAGTCGGCGACGTAGAGCGCGCCTTCCGGACCGAGTTCAAGATCGACGGGGATGCACGCTTTGTTGTGTGCTTCAAAGACCTTGCCGAGCCTTTTGTGGTTGTAGGTCGTTCCGTTCTCGGTCCAATCATGGAGCAGAACACCCTGAAAGTTCTTATACTGGTTCGAGAAGACCTTTCCCTGAAACTCATCAGGCCAGTGCCTGCTCGAGATGAACTC
>DFWB01000248.1:0-6790 GCA_002380675.1 Akkermansiaceae bacterium UBA4145 | reverse complement strand
GGGCTGGTTGATGAGAGATGCGTTGTTGTGCCGAGCAACATAGAGATGTTCTCCCCAGCGATTGATGGCGTAGCCCCAGGGATTTCCGCCGGGTGGAAGCCGAGAAACAATCTCCAGGCGATGAGTTCGCGGGTCGAAGCGGTAGATCGCATTATCCTTGCTGCGGCGAGGCCCGTAGATGGTTTCTACCTGGGTGTGATGAAACACGCTCTCCTGCATGTAAAGTCCTCCGCCTGGGCCCCAGACGAAGTTGTGGATGGCGTGGTGACAATCTTCGCTCCCGAACCCGTGAAGAAGAATGGTCTCTCGATCAGCCTTGCCGTCATGATCGGTATCCTGGAGGAAGACAAGGTTGGGTTCCTGGGAGAGGTAGACCCCGTCCTTGCCAAGTTCGAATCCGAGCGGAAGGTAAAGATTGTCCGCAAAGACAGTCCGCTTGTCGGCTTTTCCATCTTGATCCGTGTCTTCGAGAATGAGGATCTGGTCATTGGGCTTGATGCCGGGAAGAGCATGCGGGTAGGAGGGCATGGTGGCGACCCAGAGACGTCCCGAGGAATCAAAGTTGAGGGCGACTGGATTGCGAAGTTCAGGAAATTCCTCCTCAGAAGCGAAGAGCTCGACTGCGAAGCCCTCAGCGATCTCGAACTTGGCTCGTTCTGCTGCGGGAGTGAGGGCGGGGGAGGTGCCGCCCCGCTTACCCGGAAGAGTGACGGGAATCTCGATGGTGGAAGAGTCATCGATCTCGGACGGAAGGTTTTCGCCACGGGCGGCACCCCAGATCCGTTGATCCCGAAGGCTGCACATCTGAAGAAGTTTTTTGCGCTCGAGAGGAAAGTTGACCGTTCCGTATGGGTTTTTGCGATCGCCGTGAATGTAGAAGCTATTCACGGTACGATACCAATCAAAGAAGGTATCGTTTTTTTCCAATACCTCGGTCCGAATTGCGTTCAGAGGAGCCCTATCAGGTAAAGGCGCAAAGAGCTGGTCCGAGAGGATCGCCGGTGCCAATTTGACGTAGCCCTCTGGGGTGAGGTGGACGCCGTTGATCGTGCAGGGTTCCTCCTCGTTTTTCTGATACACTCTCTGAGAGGCTGAGTAGAGATCTACGCACGGGATTCCGAGTGAATTCGCAACGCGGTGCATGGTATCCGTGTAGAGCGAAAGCAGGTGGTTTCGTGCGGTGGTATCAGGGACAGTGGAGCCCTCACAGGCGAGCGGAGAGTAGAGGACAATCTTGGGAGAAGAGCTTCCGTTGTAATTGTTACTCTTCAGCTTCTTCAGGAAAGCCGTGAGATCGGTGCCGAATCGGGCAAGTCCTTCCTCGCCCCCATAATCCCAGGTTTCGTTGAAGCCATAGCAGGCCAGAATAACATCGGCTTGCACTTGAGAGAGATAGTTATGGATGTCGCCGAAATCTTTCGGGCGAGGGCGCAAGCTGACGGTGTCGGCTGACCATGCGAGGTTACGAACGACAAGATTGTGCTCTGGGTAGCGTGCATGCAGTTGGCTTTCGATCTCGCCAAAATACTGCATGCGCTCGGCGAAGGTATTGCCAATCCAGACAAGATGATCGCCTTTGTTGAGATCAAGCGAGCTAGCCTTGGTGGCGCCTATCGAGAATAAGGCAAGGAGAGTGGCGGAAAGAGTGAATCGAGAAAGCATTAGAAGGTTGAGTAGTTAGCAGAATGAATCGCTGTCACCAAACCACCAACTACGGGATTTACCCATGGGTATGGAAGGAGGCTATTACGGACTGAGCTGATCCAGTCTAATACGGGGAGATGTAGAAGAGCCACCGATGAACACAAAATATCCTCTAGTATTCGAGGTCGAAGACAGTCTGGGCCCGTTGGAGCAATTGGTCGATACGTCCAGCTTGGCGCGGATTAGGGGCAATCGAGTGACGATGGAGGTGCCAGCCAGCCATCGCAAGTGGAGTCCATCGAAGGAAAAGCGGCAGGCTCGTGCGTTCATCCGGCTCGAGAGATCGGGCAGCTTCATATCCTGCAAGGAAGCTGCGGGCAAGGTTTGGATGCCATTCTTCGTTGATGTAACAGAAGCCGTGCATCGTCATGGCAAGGTCGAACAGGTAGTGGTCGAAACAGGCTTCCTCCCAGTCAAGAACCGCTACCAAGTTGTTCCCGCGGAAGATGGTATTGTCGGGAAAGAGGTCTCCGTGCACCAGGCCGGTGGGAAGGCTCACATCCTGTATTTCTGGCGTCAGTCTCTCCATGAGCTGCAGGAAGTGCCGAGCCGAACTTGTCCCGGTCTCGCGCAATGATCGTGCAACTGTGAGAGTGTTCTGAACGGAGAGCAGGTTCTCGTAATCCTTATTTTCCCAAGGAAGACCCGGGAGCTGGTGGAGCCGAGCAGATAGTTCTCCCATAGTGTGCGCGATCGCGGGTTGCGGTACAGGCTCCTCACCCTCCACGAAGGGAAAGACGATCCATGGGAAAGGGCCTTCCTGATTCGATGCGCATCGGGCCCGTCCATCAGGATCACGAAGGGGAGGAACGACCGGAAGGCCTTGGGCCTTCAACCAGTCGATCAGGCGAAGCTCATGGTTGATCTTCTCTTCCGGTTGTTCGTTATAGCGACGCAGAACGTAGGCCCCGAGGTCGGTTTCGAGTCGCGCGTTGAAGTTCGAATAGCCTTGATGGGACAGAGCCTTGAGCTGCCGGATCTCCCCAAGCTCGAACTGGCGGCAGATCTGTTCTCCGGTGGCCCAGAGTTCGGACTGAGAGGGAAGGGCGACCATACCGAGGCAGTGTCCTATCCTGCTTGGACTACGTCACGCTCGCAGTTTCTCAACCCCATCCCGCTTTCACGCTATGGTCCTCCGAGAATTAGTGGCAAGCGTTTGCCGGCGGACAAGGGTTTACTTGGGAAGGGAAAGCTCGAAAACGATAGGACGATGATCGGAGGCAAGGCGCTCATCGTGCACTTCAGTGAGTGGCGGATTCACGAAAGAAAAGCCCCGGGTCATGAAATAATCAATTTCGACGCGGGGCGAGGGCGATGGGAAGGTCTTGGCATTATTTTTCTTGGGAAGGATGAGAAAACCTGAGGTGCTGAGCCTTGCCAGTGATTCTGCTTTCGGCTCGGCGTTAAAATCGCCTGCCAGAATGACGGGGTGCTTGCGCTCCTTGAGTCCTGCGATGAGGTCATTCACCTGCGCCACCCGGAATGCCTCCTTCGTCCAGTCATTATGAATGCTGACAAAGGAGAAGAGGGGGCTGTCATTAGTGGGTTGAACAGTAACCTCAAGCGCACAGCGGGGTTCTGCTCCTGGAGCGAGTTGATGACGAATGGCTTTCTGGATAGGAAGGCGGGAAAGAATGGCCAGTCCATACTGCCCCCCTTGGAAATCCATGAACGTTCCGAAACGATGATGCATTCCCAGAAGATCTCCGAGGACTGCAGCCTGGTCGACGCTTCCAGAGCGAGTACAAGTGTGGTCGATCTCCTGAAGAGCTACCAGATCTGGCTTGAGCTTGCGCAGGACGGACGCGATTCGCCTCAGGTCCACCTTATTGTCCATGCCGCGGCCATGCTTTATGTTGTAAGCAACCAGTCGGAGCTTAACAGACTCCGCTGCCTCGACAGAGGGCCTGCCCATGAGACAGGCAGAGGCGAAGAGAAGTAGTGTAGTCAAAAAACGGATTAGACGCCGATCGTTCACTTCAGAGCTTTAGTCTAAGTCGGCGGATTTGTCACTGGGAAGATCTACTCGACCTCAGCTTCACCAAAGAGAGATTCGCCTGATTGGTTTGTCCCAGTTTCGCCGATCCATGCACGCCGTCTCCAAGCGACGCTACCAAGGGGCTTCCTGCCGGGTTGTGGTCGTACTCGCTGAATGAGCCTGTCAAATGGAGGTTGCGAGATCAGGGAGTGGCCAACCTGAAGTAGTTCTCTGAAACCTCACTGACCGAAAACACCATTTCGCGAGTTGTTTGAGAACCGGGAACGTTTTGCCAGGAGTCGGGAGTCAGGCTGGCCGAATGCTGCAGGATCGCGTCCGTGTTGTCCCAACGGATCGTGATCAATCCGTCTACAGGACCTTCAATGGTGAGTTCTCCCAGATTAGTGGGAAGAATTTCGGGTTCACGGACCATGTCGCCGAACTGGTCGAGGGGCAGGGGGTAGTTTCCAGTCTGCCGGATGTAGCGGATGTGATTGTCCCGAAAACCGGCTTCATTGTCTTCACCGTTGATGGCGAATTTATATTCGACCTTCCTCGATTGACCTGCGAGGGCTTGGAACCTGATGGTGTAGATTCCATCTCCGGCCACGGCATCTCCCGATTCTATCGCGCCGTCGTCGAGAAGTTCGAAATCGTCTGACGGGAATGGCCATTCCCACCAAGTGAATCCTGCAAATTCACCATTAATGTAAACCCTGTCCGTTTCCAAATTGAAGGAGGTTCCATTCAAGGTCATGGCGTTGTTCATATCGACGGTAATGATGATCTCGGTATCCTCGGCGAGATTGGAATCTGGCCCAACATCGTTGAAGTAGCGGACAGGGAGCGCCTGGGGTCCCTGCTGGCTAAGGATAAATGTGCGATTACTGCCGTTCTCCCATTGTCCGCCGTTGTAGATATACTTGTATTCGACGCTGTCTCCGGGAGCCATTGAGTTGATGATCGTTGTCCCTGTGTAGATCGGCGATCCTTCAGAAATGGCCTCAAGTTCAAATCCGGGTGCCCAGTTGTTGAATGCACCACGGACCTCCAACCAGTCGAATTCGGGAAGAAAAAGACCATCCTGAAGGAGCTGAGACATATCGACCTGAAAAGTAACCTCGATTCCTCCCCCAGGATTTATGGTGAGATCATCGAAAAACACAGTATCGAGAACTTGGCCGCCACTCTGGTAGATAAATCTACGGTTGCCGTTTTCGCCCGGACCGACGTTGCCCTCCCAGATGTCGCCAGAGGTAGCGCTTCCAATGAAAAATTTGTAGTCAAATTGAGCGCCGGCGAAGTCAAAGATCCCAATCTCGGCTTCATAGACCGAGCTGTTTTCCGCCATGGGAGTTAAGTCGGTTCCAGACCAGCCATTGAAGGGTCCCCGGACAAGGAGTCGATCGTTGTTCGGATCGTAGCGGCCAATCGCGATTTGAACCGACATGTCTACCCGAAAGGTGGTGGTCTGTGCGATGGCGAGAATGGGAAAGAGACTAGTTAGCGCAACCAAGCTAAGCTTGAAGAGAGCGTATTTCATCTTGTTGGTGTAGCGCTGAGCGAGGAGGAGGAAAGAGAAAAGAGTAAGTTCCTGAGATCATGAACTGCAGTTATCTGGACCGAGTTGATGGTGGTCTGCTTTGCAAAATTCTGAGGCTATCGGGAGCGTATTTCATTCTGGATCCCTGACCTTGAAATCCCGTTGTCGATTGAAGAGAGATGACAACTACTCCCGCTTATCGGGCTGGGAGCTTTTCTGTCTCCCTTTTGGCCTCCCGGCTAGCTCGGCGAGGAGCATTGTCACTGTGAGAAGCACGAGCAAGGCACCGGCCATGGCAAACGGGAAGAGCCACCACGAAGCCCAATCGTGGGACACCAGCCATTTGGCCGCCAGATATGCCCCCCAAAAGCACAGCGCCAGACGCACACTATTGATAATGCTACCGACGAGGAGGGAACGCTTCTCCTCTTTACGCCGATGTTCCATTGCTCCCTTAATCTCTGCGGCGTAGGCGATCACCTCCTCTTCGCTCATCTCCTCAGGTTCTGGCGGTTCTTCGCTCATTTCTTTAGGTCCCGATGACAGGGAGTTTTCCCAAACGTATGGTGTTAAGCAATAGATTTTGAACGCCGTGCGCTTGCAGGTGTAGTCAGGGAGGAGAGCGAACGCCGTGTGGAAGAAGTTCAAATGAGAGGTTGCACGGAATCTAAACACCCTCATGACGCCTCGGGTATATTAGAACTTAAGAAATTGAACTCATCGGGATATTTGCGCATGCTGTGCTCGCACCAACAAATAACATGTTCAAAGCCTTGTCTGCCTCCCCACCATGGTCTTTTCCCTCACTCGTTGTCAGCGTCACTGCCGTCGTTCTGACTACAAGCCTCACTTCTGCCCAAATCGTAGATATCACCCAGCACAACGTCTCGCTTCCTGAGGACGTGGACGCGGGGCGCGCTATCCCTGGGGATATGGATGGCGACGGAGATATCGACTTTGTCATTAATGATTTTGTTGGTGCCGCCGGCGCCTACCTCCATCGAATCGCATGGGCTCGAAATGACGGAACTGATAACTGGACGGTGTTGCCAGTCTCGAATGCTGAGCAAGGGCTGGAGACCTTTGATGTGGGTGACATGGATGGCGATGGAGATTTGGACATAATCACGGGGAGTTACGGTCACATCAGTGTGGCTCCCACCTTCCCCACTTTCCCGTGGAATCCTTTCTTTCCCTTTCCGGGCATAGGCGTTCCCCAAGACGGTGATGGCGCCGGAATACGAGTGTACTCCAATGACGGCCAGGGCTCGTTCACATCGAATACGATCGTTGGATCCGCGGGAGCCAAATACACCCAAACGGTAGCCGTTGCCGATCTCGATAGAGACCGTGATCTCGACATCGTCTTCGTGCAAGACAGGACGGTGAATCGGATCGCGTGGATACCCAACAACGGCAACGGAACTTACGATAGTGTCAGAGTGGTTACACAGGAAGACGATCTCTTCCCCAGGACTTTTGACATCGGCGACGTCGATGGGGACGGCTATGCTGATATCGTAGCTAAGGCCTATCCGGGCTCTTCTTTGGTTGTGGGGGCAGCC
>DFWB01000231.1:10088-10369 GCA_002380675.1 Akkermansiaceae bacterium UBA4145 | reverse complement strand
GATTTCCGGGAAGACTTGGAGAGAATCGAAGGCCGAGTCTATCTCGTGAAGATGACTCAGATGATATATGATGATGCACAGGACCCCGTGCTCGTCCCCGGAACACACGGCCAGATCAAGAACATGCACAGCCACGATCCGATTGATAACGTGGTAGATTACCCGGGCGCTGTTATCGCTTACACGGCCGATTTCTACGCGCTGAAGAGTAATAAATTCGACTATATTGAGCGCCTTGACCTAATCGATGATAATGGGGATGGCGATCCGGACCTGTTAGG
>DFWB01000231.1:0-9763 GCA_002380675.1 Akkermansiaceae bacterium UBA4145 | reverse complement strand
AAGCCCCTGTTCTCACGTAACCTCGGGGTAAGGCGGTAACTTCAATCCTCTCTTTTTGTAATGACCACCCTCTTTCCTCAGATACGTCGTGCGCGCGGCTTCACTCTTGCCGAGCTGATGGTGGCGATGGCGATCACCGTGATTCTCATGACCCTGCTAGTATCCGTGACTGCGGTTGCTTTGGACGGATGGAGAGTCAGCAGGAACAAGGTCAGAGCGTCACGACAGGCCAAGGCTACCCTTGAGCAGATGAGCCGTGATTTTGAAGCAATGGTTGTGCGAACGGGAACAAATTTCGAGTGGCTTTACACCGAAACCGATCCGGATGACCCAGGACCGAATGACAATGAAAGCCCGAACGCGGCGAGGATCCTCATGTTTTCCGCAGCTACCGATCGCTACGACGGAGATGTTGAGGGAAGGAACGACAAGGGGGGTGATGTGACCGGTCTAAGCTATAAGCTTCTCTACAAGGATCCGATCACTGATGCGTATGATGATCGGTTCAGTGTTTTTGCTCTCTATCGGAAACTCGTAAATCCTGATGAGACCTTTGAGTTTCTTCTGGAGCATGACCCGGTTGCTCCAAAAGACCTCGACACGAAGTTCAGGCGATACGACGCCGAGCTTGGAGACTCCAATAACTTCGTCTGTGAAAACATTTTTGAAGTAAGTGTGGTTTTCACGGTTGAATACACCGAACTGGTGGGTGGCAGACTGGTGACCAAGATCGAGCGGGTTCCCATCATCCGGACGGCTGGCGGAGAGGCTGCAGAGACGTTCAGTTTCACTGGGAATGGGATCAAGGTCGATGACGATGACGGCGTGGAGTTCGGGAGAGGGCGGATCTCGTCGGTGGATCTGAGTATCACGGTCCTGACTGACGGAGGAATTGCTCAGTTGAGGAGGGGAGGAAACTTTACCGGGTCAGCTCTCGAAAAATTTCTTTCGAAGAACTCCTACCAGTATTCCAAGACGATTCTGCTGCCGCAGCCATAGCTTCGGAAGGACAAAGGCCTCTTTTAGCAGGCACAGGGGGAGAGAGGTGTGTATTTCTGGTGGCACTGTATTGTCCATAGGCGTGTAGAAACGTGGCGAGCTGGTCACTTTCCCTCTTGAGGTCAGACCACATTTGCTCGCACCCTCCTGACCAACATGGGATTCAACGCTCTTACTTTTCTTGCCCAGGCCAGTGGGGAGGCATCGCACGACACCTTTCGTCTCGTTTCGGTTCTCGTTCTTTCGATTGTCCTTATTCTTGTCCTGATTCTGGCATTCAGGATTCAGGCGTTTGTGAGTCTGCTCCTGGCAGCGATCTTCGTAGGGATTGCCTCTGGCACGATGGAACTCATTGAGGTCGGGGATACCATCAAGGATGGCATGGGTGGATCCTTGGGGTTTATTGCGACGATTATTGGATTAGGGGCGATTTTTGGGCAGATGATTGAGCACTCGGGTGGAGCTCAGAGCCTTGCCAATGGGATGTTGAAAACCTTTGGCGAGCGTCGGGCCAACTGGGCCATGCTGCTTACCGGCTTCCTCATTTCTATTCCGGTATTCCTCGATGTGGGCGTGGTGATCCTCGCCCCTATCATCTATGCGCTTGCTCGCAGGAGCGGAAAGTCCGTCCTCGTTTTCGCCCTTCCGTTATTGGCAGGAATGGCGGTGACTCACGCCTTTGTTCCTCCAACTCCGGGGCCTACGTTCGTGGCTTTTGCTCTTCAGGTTCCCCTTGGCTATGCGATCCTCTGGGGTGTCGTAGTGGGACTTCCTACCGCCCTGATCACCATTCCCCTGTGCCGTCGCCTTGGGGAGAAGTTCCATATTCAACCTCCACCTGTAGTTGAGGAGACGGAGGAAGAGCCTGTTAAGGCTATTGGCCTTCCCTCGGTGTTGACCATCCTCTCAGTCCTCGGAGGACCAGTGCTCATCATTGTCATTGCCTCGTTTGTCGAGGGATCCATCGCGGCCCGCGTTCCTGATTTTCTGGCAACAGAGGAGGGGAGGGCCTTGACCGAAGGAATGGAAAAGAAGAGCTCCTTCGATACTGCACTCGGCGAACTGAAGAGAGAGTCAGCGCTTCCCGCCCAGATAGTTCTTTTTCTAGGGCATCCGATAATTGCCCTGCTGATTGGAACCTGCATCGCGATCTATGTCCTGGCCATGCGTCGTGGTGTGAGAGGGAATGCTCTCATGGAAGTGGCGACCAAGGCCTTGGGTCCTGCCGGGATTATCATTCTGGTGACAGGTGCAGGAGGAGTCTACAAGCAGATGCTCATCACTACCAAGGTGGGCGATGCTTTGGCTGATATTCTGCAGAGATCGGGGTTTGGCCCCCTGATTCTTGCGTGGGTGCTTACCACGATCATCCGGATCGCACAGGGTTCGGCCACCGTAGCGATGGTCACTGGTGCCGCCTTGATCAGCCCGTTCTTAGTAGCAGGGGATTATTCAATATCACAGCTTGCGCTGGTAACGATTGCCATTGCGGCCGGAGCGACCGGATTTGGGCATGTCAACGATAGTGGTTTCTGGATCGTTAACCGCTACTTTCACATGACGGAACGCGAGACACTTCTGACGTGGACCACGTTGCTGACCGTGATCTCCCTGGTGGGCCTGGGTATCGCGTCCCTTTTGTGGATGTTCGTATAAGGCCAGTCCTCCTGCTCTTGCTATCCGAAAAGTCCGGTGAGCGGAGCGCCATCCCGTGCTCCAAGTTTGAAGGGGCGGCGGCTGGGTGACATGAGGGTGAGGTCGTGAGGAACTCCCATTGCAAAACCGATGGTGGCATTAAAGTCTGGTCCGCCGACGGGATTCTCGACCACATTGGATCCCGTCTCATCTGTTTTTCCGTAGACCTGACCGCCCTTGATGCCTCCCCCGGCAAGGAGATAGGAAAAGGCCTTGGGGAAGTGATTCCGTCCGGAGCGAGCTTGCACAATCTTTGGGGTTCGTCCGAATTCGGTAGCTACAACCACAAGCGTGCTCTCCAATAGACCTTTTCCTTCGAGGTCCTTGAGGAGGGCTGACAGGGCCTGATCGAGGACAGGGAGCTTCTGTTCACACTGATCGAAATTGTCGTTGTGCCAGTCGAATCCGCCGAATTCGACATCAACGAAACGAACTCCCCGTTCGACGAGACGCCGCGCGAGAAGCACACCCTTGGAAAAATTATGATCGCCGTAGGCAGAGTGCACCTTGGAGTTTTCCTTTTTGAGGTCGAAGGCCTCGAGATCCTTACTCTCCATCAGTTTGACAGCTTCTTCGAAGACCTGATTGTAGGCTCGCACATCTTTCTGGCCCTTGTGAAATTGAGCGTCGAATTGCTTGTCGAGGAGCTGTCGAAGGGCCAGTTGTTTATTGAACTGATCTTCACTTACCTGCCGCAAGCGGCGAACGTTCTGCAGACCGGAGTTAGCGTCCCCGACAGGTAGTGGAGCATACTGCGGTTCAAAAAAACCAGCCGCCGGATGGCCGTTGCCGGATCCGATGGTGACAAAAGAGGGCAGGCTTTCATTGGCTCGTGCCTTCAGTCTGGTGATCCATGCTCCATTGGAAGGGTGAACAAGGGAAGCTCGCTGAGTATAACTCGTCCGCATGAAGTATCTTCCCGGACCATGTGCCCCCTGCGTGGAAGTCATGGAATTTACCAGTGCAACCTTGTCCGCCTGGCCGGCAAGTTTAGACATGTAATGACCAAGTCTGACACCATCGGCCTTGGTCTTAATTGTTTCGGTTGGTCCCCGAAATTCGTCCGGAGCATCAGGCTTTGGGTCGAACGTGTCGAGATGTGTCATGCCACCTGACATGAAGAGGTAAATGACACTCTTGGCCTTGCCTCCGCCGCTTGCGATGGTGGCAGGATCGGCGGCAAGGACGGAGGGAGAAAACAGCTCCGCCGCACTTCCTGCGATGGTGACTCCCAGGCAGCTCCGAGCAGCAGTGGTCATGAAGGACCTCCGGGTCACTTCGTCGAGCTTGTTGAAATCAGACATGATGGGTGTTGAGGGGGTGACGAATTACCGAATGACGACCTACTGCACAAAGAGGTATCTCTTCGAGGTTAACATCGCACGAGCGAGAGTGAAAATTTCATCCCGATCCTTTGCGAGCGGAAGAAGATCCTTTTTCTCTGCTGCGGAAGGTCGGCTCGAGTAAAAGGCGAGAAAGAGATATTCAAGCCTCTGTTCAGGATTGGTGATCTCAGCTAGCGCTTCAAACACCTTCGAGCGTCGATTTTCAGTGTCAGCCGCAACCTGTCCGTTCAGCAGGGTCAGAGCCTGAGGTATCGTTGCATCAGTGTGCGCTGCCTCCGGGCTGTTCCGATCAGAGCCACCAAATTGACGGATCATGGTCCCGGCACGGAATGGGCTGGGGTGTTCCGAAGCTCTCATGTTGAGGGCAGCACGACCGGTCCTCGAGTTTCGATTTGTCACAGCACTCATGCCCGACATGGTTTCCTGACTTTTTCTTCCCTCGGCCCGGAGCTGTGTTTGCTGGCGTTTGAGGCGCCGCTCTTCCTGTTTCTGTCCAGCCGCTTTGGCCTTGGTGATCGCTATCTGAATCTCGCGGTTCTTTCTCTGGTAGACCCTCCGCTGGTCTTCCATTTTCTGGGCTTCTTGGCCGGACTCAATGAGCTTACTGGCAGAGAGGTTCAGAAGGGCATCAACTTCACTCTGGTAGGTCTTCCATTTGTATTCGAGGCCGGTATTGACCTTGTCGTCGGTGTTGCCAAAGGCAAGGACCGTGAAGGAATCGTAGAGTTCCTCGGCGGACATTCGTCGAAGCTGGGGGCCGACAAAGTCATAGTCCATTCCCGGGGTTGCTTCCACCGGCGATACCTGGCGCTGAAAGAGTTTGGTATGGTAAAGGATTCTCTCGAAATCCCGAGTCCGATAGCCCACTCCCTTCATGACCTTCTCGATATAGTTGAGAACTTCCGGGTGAGACCCCTTTAGCTTGTCGCTCCAATCATCCACTGGGTCTACCAATCCGTGCCCGAAGGTCCGGCGCCAGAGGCGATTCGCAATGACCTTTGCAAAGTAGGGGTTTTCGTCACTGGTCACCCAGTCTGCGAAAACTTCTCTCCGCTCTTCAGGATTCACCTCCGAAGCCTGAAGGCCGAAAAGAGTGGCAGGCCGAATAACGTCTCCGGGCTCCCCGTCCTTATACTGATAGTCGTCCGGCAGCTTGAGTTGTTGACTCTGGGACTCCACGATTTCGTTCTGGTTGAAATAGCGGAGAAGATACCGCATTTCGCCGGTGATTCGTCTCAAGAGACTGCCCCGGGCTTTAGCTCTTGTAGATTTGTTCTTGGATTTGAACGCCCGGTTCATTCCGGGGTGGGTCTTCCGTGAGTGGTCGGCGACCTTGTTCACCATCTGGCGAGCCTCATCGCTCCGATATGCGATGCCTCCACTGAAGGCGGCCATTTCGTAATATTCCATCTGGGTCCATGAGTCGAAGGGATGATCATGGCACTGGGCACAGCCGATTTGATGCCCAAGGAAAACCTGCACAGTGTTGCTGACGTTATCGAGAAGCATGCCGCGGTCGCGGAGGTAATATCCTACGGCAGGATTTTTCGAGGTATGACCCTCCGCCGAGAGCATTTCATGGACGATCTTGCTCCATGGCTTGTCAGAAGCGAGCGAGTTTCGCAGCCACACGTGCCAACCCAGACCATACTGCCCTTCGTTTGTCTGCAGGCGGAGCAGGTCAGCGAAATAATTGAAGGCCGAACTGTCGTATCCTGGAGAGGAGACCAGTTTCTCGATCAAACGCGTCCGCTTGTCCGGCGATTGGTCGTCCAGGAAGCGGGACGCTTCCATTGCAGTTGGTATACGACCGACTATATTGAGATACGTCCTGCGAACGAATGTTTCCTCCGCGACTATAGGAAGCGGCTGCAATTTCTTGGCCCTGAGGTCTGCTTCCAGGAGTTGGTCGATCTTGGCTGCCGCCTGAAGAACCTCACCGAGCTTGAGAGGCTTCGAAGGGGCAGCCTCCACAAGGAGACTTGTTACTGCCAGTGCAAGAACGGCGCAGGTGAGCTGCTTCAGGGGTTGGGAAAGCATGGGGTAAGGCTGGAAATAGATAACCTGTGGGAGTGGAATCAATTGGGAATAAAACCCTAGAGAATAAACGGAGTTGCGCTGTCCGATATTTCAGATGAAGAACTACCCTAAAAGGGCTAGAGCGAGAAGCCGGATCCGCGGATCTGATCAATTTATTTGTCTACGGAAAAGCTGCTGTCAGCGGCTTTTTTGGTCTTGAGCTTCGATATGCGGGTCATGGGCTCTAAGGACCTCTAAATTCGTGACAACTGTTAGTTTGAACAGTATTCATGAGCATATGATCACGAAACTGCATAGTGCGGGCCTCAGGGGCGTGGAAGCGGTGGAAGTAGAGGTGGAAGTGAACTCTCCGGGGCGGGGGGTGCCCCGAATGACCATTGTCGGGCTACCCGACGCTGCAGTGAGGGAATCTGCGGAAAGGGTGAGCTCGGCAGTCTCTGCTTCAGCGCTTCCAAAGGATGACGGCACGATCACAGTGAATCTCGCACCTGCCGACCTGAAGAAAGAAGGGCCTTCGTTTGATTTACCTATTGCGCTGGCCGTAGTTGCTTGTGCGGAGGGAGTGGACCTGAAGGGAGCTGGGGACTGTCAGATCATCGGGGAGCTTGCTCTCGATGGTTCGGTCCGTCCCGTGAAGGGGATTCTTTCGGCCGCGATAGAAGCAAAGACCAGAGGAAGGAAGAGGCTTCTGGTGCCCTTGGAGAACGCGTGCGAAGCGGCAGCGGTAACTGGGATCGAGGTTTTCGGAGTCAGTGGGCTTCGCCAAGCTTGGGGTTTTCTCTGTGGAGAGGAGAAGTTGGAACCGGCGGTGGCACGAATCTCCCCATATTCCCGGGCAGAGTCCTATGCGGTCGACCTCGGGGAGGTCCAAGGCCAGAAGCATGTCAAGAGAGCTCTCGAAATTGCGGCGGCTGGATCACACAACATTCTGATGGTAGGTCCGCCAGGAACAGGAAAATCCATGTTGGCAAAGCGCATGCCTACGATCCTTCCTGAGATGACGGAGAGAGAAGCCATGGAGACAACCCGAATTCACTCCATTGCGGGTCAACTGGCGGAAGGATCGGGTCTGCTCAGAAGGCGGCCTTTTCGGAGTCCGCATCACACGATCTCGAATGCAGGATTGCTGGGAGGAGGGAGTAACCCGGGCCCAGGGGAGATTTCTCTGGCCCATAATGGAGTTCTGTTTCTTGATGAACTGCCTGAGTTTCGTCGTCAGACCCTGGAAGTTCTGCGTCAGCCACTGGAAGATGGAAAGGTGACAATATCGCGGGCAGCAGGAACTTTAGCCTTTCCCAGCAAGGTGCTATTGATTGGTTCTTTGAACCCATGTCCCTGTGGTTATTTTGGGGACCCTTCTCGTAGTTGCTCCTGCTCGCTCCGCCAGGTAGAGAGGTATCGGAGTAAGATTTCCGGACCCTTGCTCGACCGAATGGATCTTCATATCGAAGTCCCTCTTGTTGAATTCAAGGACCTGTCATCAAGGGTGCCGGCAGAGCCCTCTTCCAGCGTACGCCAGCGAGTTGGTGAGTGTAGAGAACGTCAGCGAAGCCGTTTTGGTAAATCGTCCGCAACACGAGTGAATTCGGAGATGACTCCCAAGGAGGTGCGTCTTTCCTGTGAGATGGATCCGGAGTCTAGCGATCTGATGGAGCAGGCGATGAGTCGACTTGGTCTTTCAGCCCGGGGCTACGATAGGATCCTGAAGGTAGCCCGGACAGTGGCTGACTTGGAGGGCTCCCAACGAGTCCTGCCCGAGCACCTTCTCGAAGCCATTCAATTTCGCTCCTTGGACCGCAAATTGGCAGGTTAGCCACTCCATCATGCTGGAACTTGAAGAGGAAGGGAGCGCCAGCTTGCCTCACGCCCTCGTTCGGGACTACGCTCGTTCATCACTCCTCCCGCTTATTTTTGTTGGATGCGCTTACTCGGCCTTCTGGTTGCATCGCTGACTTTGTTGTCAGACACGAGGGCGGAGGAAAAGGCCTCACTCCCAGGAGCTGAGGAGGAGTTATCCACGCAGCATTTCCTCAAGAGTCATTGCGTGAAGTGTCATGGGGCCAAGAACGCAAAAGGAGGAGTTCGTCTGGACCAACTCGACAAGCGTGTCTCCCTTGGATTTGATTTTGAAACTTGGACGTCTGTCCACGAGCAAATACGGGAAGGTCAGATGCCGCCGGAGGATGAGGCCCAACCCGACAGCCGGGACAGGATGCAAGTCCTGTCCTGGATTGGCGCAGAGCTTGAGAAATCACAGACCTCTGATCGCGTGCGCTACTTGTCAGGGCAGTTCGCCTTTGGCAATCGGGTTAGTCACGAAAAGCTTTTCGGGGGAGAGGCAGGAGGGAAGTCGTTTTCTCCACCTCGTTTGTGGCGAATGAATCCCAATATCTACGACCGCACTAAACGTCGTATTCTTAAACACCACTGGGAGGCCCTTGGGCGGGTACGCCAGCCTTTCGGGATGGATGCAAGACCTGGATTCAATGATTACGCGGTCAATCTCCATGCAGATTCCGCCACACTCGAAACTCTCTTGAGGAATGCACGAACAATTGTTGATCACCAGTTGAGCCGCGATGTCTCCGAGGCCTTTCGCATGGTCTTGGAAGCCGAGAGTCCGAGTAGAGATCAGATCGATGCGGCGATAAGGCACCAGTTTAAGTCCTTGGTTTACCGTCTGCCTGAGCAGGTTGAGTTGAAGCGCTACCGAGAGTATATGCTTCGGGCCATCAATGAGGCAGGCGACACAAGAGAAGGGATGGCAGTATGCCTAAAAGCGATCGCGCTGATGCCAGAGGCGGTCTATCGGATGGAATTGGGGCTGGGCGACAAGGATGAGCATGGGCGGCGGAGGCTTTCGGGAAGTGAGCTCGCATTTGCAATCAGTTTTGCACTCACCGATGATCCGCCGACTGCCGCAACCTGGTCTTCCAGCCGCGAAGGCAGGCTCCAGTCACGAAGAGGGGTCCAGTCCGAGATCGAGCGGATTCTTAATGATGAGGCGGTCGCAAAGCCGAAGATCCTAAGATTTTTTCGTGAGTTCTTTGGCTATCATCGGGCTCCAGATATTTTCAAGGATGCGAAACGCTTCCATAATTACGATTGGGGGAAGGTTCCCTATCAATTGGTACATGAGGCGGATCTGCTGGTGCTGCACATTGTGAATCGAGACAAGGATGTGTTGCACGAGTTGCTGACCACGAGAAAGTTTTTTGTCGGGCACTTCGGTCCCGAGGTGGAACCTGAGGAGTTAGAGAAACGCCTTGCAGCGTTGCGTCTGCTTCATGACTACTGGATCGACAAACCTTGGAAGGAGCTTAAATACGAACTCGATCCTGAGGTGCGCGCTGACATGGAGGCATTGCATCCTTATTTCCGCACTCAGCCGGCGAAACACCGGATGAGCGGGGGCTTGATCAAGGATTACATGGAATATCTGCCAGGGTGTTACAGAAGCGGGATCCGCCCGATGCTAGCACAATTTACGCTCATGGAGGGCGAGCGTGAACGCAACCTGACATCTGCGCATGATCAGCGGTTCTTCCTAGGGGCATATAACTTGGAAATAGATCAGTTCGACTGTCCAACCGAGCAGCCCTTCGCAGTGAACCCGAAGGAGCGGGTTGGGCTTCTTACTCATCCTGCGTGGCTCATTGCACATTCAAAGAATACCGAAACCA
>DFWB01000140.1:3494-3658 GCA_002380675.1 Akkermansiaceae bacterium UBA4145 | reverse complement strand
CGTTTCAGGACTGCAACCCGCAACAACAAAGAGGGAGATCAGCCAGGCCCAGAACAATCGGCGGGGGCTTGCAAGCTGTTTTGAAAACATAAGCATTCTCGCACATCTATCTCGCGCCCGTAGCGCGGGGTCTCTTCAGAATCGCATCTCCTGAGACGTGCTCA
>DFWB01000140.1:0-3195 GCA_002380675.1 Akkermansiaceae bacterium UBA4145 | reverse complement strand
ATCGCATCTCCTGAGACGTGCTCAACGCAGCGATTGAGCCCCTATTCAACCACGTCAGCTACAAAATTGTAAGCCTTTGCCCTTTAGAGGAAACAGAGAAGGCGCTCCTCGAGACCTACTTGGTTTGGCAAAGGGTGTTGGTGCACACAAAGCCTTGAGCACAATGAGCGTCATTCGCACAGGTCGTACGACAAACGCTCGCAGAAAGTTCGCAAGCATAGGGGGAACAGCTGATTTGCGAGGCCTTAGCTGCCGTGCAGATTCCGTTATTGCACACGGAAGCGAGAGTCATTAATCCATCGGCACATTGGTAGGGGGCACAAATCGTATCACTCGAAGCCGTCGCGCCGTTGATGCATTGGGTTGCTTTGAGGCCATCGCAGGACAAAACGCCCACAAAGCAGGGAGCGTTCGGGTTGCCCTTGCACTCATCTCCAATCCCAAAGTCCTCATCGATTGCCCCATCACAGTCATTATCCACGTCATCGCAAAGCTCCCACTGACCGAAAAGCACTGTGTCAGACTGGTCATCACAATCGCCACCCACAAGCGCCTGATGCACACCATCGGGGGCGCAAAGGCAACGGCTGTCTTGAGTATCACCCGCGGAATCGCCGTCGTTATCGGCGTAATACCGGATACAACCAAGCGCATCTTCCTCGTCCGTCTGACCATCACAATCGTCATCAAGACCGTTGCCGCAGACTTCATCGGACTCGACACAACAATCGGCGGGACAGGTGGAAGGTTTTTCACCAAGTACCGCGCAGGCACTGCAAAAACCATCGCCGCAATAGCCACAGTCTAGAGGACAATCAAAGAAAGATTCTCCCCCATCACATTCACAATTTCCACAAAAAGCACCGCAATCTTCAGGGCATTCATCGGGCCCCCCATCACTCCCCTCACAGATCCCATTCCCACAAACCTTGATCAGACAATCCTGTTCGCAATCGACTGGGTTTTCCCCCTTCTCACACACCCCGTTCCCGCACGCCGTTCCGCAATCTTCGGGGCAATCTTGAGGGGTTTCACCGCATGCATAGCCGATGCACTGTCCATCTCCACACGTTCCACAACAGTCGTCTTTACAGTTCAAGGGGTTTTCAGAGGGAGAGCAGATATTGTCGCCACACTCCTTACAGTCATAGGGGCATGAGTCTTTATCTTCGCTACAGCTGAAATCACAGATATCATCGCCGCAGGTGCAGATATCTTCATCAATGGAACCGTCGCAATCCTCATCCAGGCCGTTCGCTACCTCCTCTATGGCCGGCTCTCCCTGACACGCGAAAGAAAGACCATCCTGGCACACCTTATACCCAAGGCATGAGCCAAATGCGTTCTCAAGATAACAGACTGTGCTCGCTCCCTGCTCGGACCAGACATTTGTGCAGGGGCAGGTATCCGAATCCTTCGGGACGCATTGAAGCAGAGGCGGTCCCGGCTCGGTCGCCGTAGACTCCCGGCATTCATATCCAGAGGGACAGTCATCCGTCGACGCGCACCCTACGCCACAAAAACGCCCGCTGCTAGAGAGCGCCACACATTTATCCGGTGACTGAAAACTCTCAGCGCAATCCAAGGAGGTAATGCAGGGTCGGCAGAGGTTTTCGACTGTCGAGATTATCGAGACCCCATTCTCCCCCTCACCATCGCCTCCACACTCATTAAAAAACTCTGCTTCGGGATCTTCGCATTCGGGAGGACATACATATTCACCGATATGCACCACGCAAGGAAGCCCACACTGTTTTTCACATTCACATGCCGCACCGCAGGAATCGAGACTTATTATAGCTTCCGGATCGCCACCTTCTCCTGTCTCGGGCTTGGCACCAGGCACAGCATCACTGCTTAAGGACTGTACATCTTCAACTATCACATCCGATAGACCGGGCGGAACCACCGCACCCATATCGGGGGCCTTTTCGCCCTGATACGTGCCGCCGCCCGAGTCACCGCACGAAACCCAAAGCAAAAGCCCCAAAACAAGTATCGACAAACTACCCAAAGGCAACCATCGGACAGTGAGGTTTAAGCGTTTTGAAGACAATGCCATCGTAGTACTCCTCCAAGTCTTGAGGCTTAGAATACGCCCAGCGAAAGGCATCAGCAAGCAATTGGGCACAGGTCGAAAGCATTTCGCGCGTTTTATCGCGCACCTGCCTGCGGTCACCTTGTCACCCAAGGCCCCGTAGGTTACCCATAAGACTCACCCTTTTTGGATTAGAGCATGGCTACAAGCACAGACCTTCTTTCATTCGTCGAAGCGAGCCCATCACCTTTTCATTGTGCGGTGGAAGCCGCCCGAAGGCTCGAGGAAAAAGGCTTTACGCCCCACGACGAAGCTGCTGCGCCGGCGCCGGTCGCTCCTGGCGAACTGGGCTATACAATGCGCGCTGGAACGCTCATCGCGTGGAAGATCGGGAGCCAGTCTCCGGCGAGCGCGGGCTTCCGTTTGCTCGCAGCCCATACGGATTCCCCAAATTTGAGGATTAAACCCAACGGGGAATATCGAAAAGAAGGTTATGTCCAATGGGGCGTTGAGGTCTACGGAGGCGTTCTTACACCCACATGGATGGACCGTGACCTAGGAGTGTGCGGGCGGATTGCCGTGCGGACTGATGCGGGGATAGAAATGCGCCTGGTGCGTATCGACCAGGCTATCGCTCGCGTCGCAAACCTGGCGATCCACCTAAACCGAACGGTCAACACCGAAGGCCTTAAGCTCAACAAGCAAAGACATCTTCCTCCAATTATCTGCCTCGACAGTGGATTGGATGCGCCCAACGCGCTCAATCAACTGCTGGCGAAGAACGCTGGATGTGATCCCGACTCGATCATGGACTACGACCTCTCACTCTTCGACCTGCAAGCGCCCGCACTTGGAGGGCTCCATAAAGAATTTATTTTCGCGCCTCGAATGGACAACCAGGCCTCATGTTATACCGCCCTCGAAGCCTTGATAGCGCACGACCAGGATCATCCAGCCACTGCGGTCGCTGTCCTATTCGACCACGAAGAATGTGGAAGCACCTCCGATCGAGGGGCAAGCTCGGGATTCCTGAAAAACGTGCTCACGCGCATCGAAAGAGACCATCAGGAGCGCGACACAGGTGGCATGGAACGCGCAACCGCAAACTCATTTCTGGTCTCAGCCGACATGGCGCACGCAGTGCACCCGAACTACGC
>DFWB01000191.1 GCA_002380675.1 Akkermansiaceae bacterium UBA4145 | reverse complement strand
CCTGCTACCGAGCCTGCTACCGAGTAGCCTTGATAGCTTCTTTTTGAGCTCTCTGGGACTTTCTTTCGTGGCGTCTGCCTCGCAAGGGCCCTGCTAAAAGGGCATGACTAGCGATTCTGAACAGACAGTTTGGTCTCGCCCGGCAGTGTTTCCGGGCAAACCTAAAGCCGCACCTTACGGGTCCGTTTCTCCAAGAGGCCGGCAAGTTGAGTTCCAGACCCTGGAGGAGCTGGCTCATCATATCCATCATGGCCGTGAGAGAGTAGAGGCGGTGTGGACGCCAGAGCAAGAGGAGCTCATGCCTCCGGAGGCAGTCTCAGAGTTGGTGGAACCTTTACGGGCAAGGCTTCTCGAACAAGCCGGATTAGACGCCTATAATGCCCGGCGTAATACCCTGATATTTGCGATTCTTGTTCTTTGGGCGCTCTATGCAAATGTAGCAAATGGCACCGCACCTATCGAGTCATTCGAAGTGGGTCTCGCGGGAATCCTGCTTACAGTTCTAGGTCTAGTGCCTTGGTATGATGCCTGTCGTGAGCGCAGATCGGCGAAAGCCTTGAACAAGCAGGCGATGGCAATGGAAGAGCAGGAGGCACGTTTCGATTACTGGTTGAAGAATCATCGGATTTGGTTCACACGGGTTCTTATCTGCCTTTTGGCGGTATGCGGAGTCATCCAGCCATGGGTTGGTTTAGAGACTGCCGTGGAGGTTGCAGGACTTCGAGCGGGTGGATTCGGTGCGGCGGAGTTCTCCCGCCTCCTGACTGCGCCATTTTTGCATGGGCACCCGCTGCACTGGGCGCTGAACGTATGGGGCATATGGTATCTTGGCAGGCGCGTGGAGTCTCTGGCTGGGTGGCCTCACCTTTCGTTCGTGATGGTGTTTTCCATGCTCGCGGGAGGGTTAGCTACGAGTCACTTCATGCCGGAGAAGGCATCGATTGGGGCTTCGGGGGGAGTATTGGGCCTGCTGGGGTTCCTACTTGTTTTCGAGACCCTGCATGGGGGGCTTGTTCCCCGGTCTTCCAGACGGCGTTTGCTGGGCGCTCTGGGGGTAACGTTGCTTGTCGGGTTTATCGGCTATCAGTTTATCGATAACTTCGCGCATGGTGGAGGATTACTGGCTGGGATGCTTTACGCCGGAATCGCCTTTCCTCGTTCGAGTTCCAACCGGCGCCCTCGGGCGAGTAAGCGGGATACGGTGCTGGGAGTGACCGGGCTCCTCATATTGACCGCTTCCTCGATATGGGCCGGGCTGCTACTGCTCGGCACCTAACTTGGCAGGGCGCGGTCAGCTGGGAGGTCCGGGCTTAAGGGAGATGGCTCCGAGAAGTGATATCTCGCCCGCCAAGAAGAATGTGCCAGAGTGGACAGACGAGGCCCTGCGCTCGCATTCACGCTTTCCAGTCCAGGGCCCCTTTCTTGAGGACGTAGAGGTAGGCTACTCCGAGAACCCCAACGAATGAAGCCATAGACAGGAGAGCCATGGAGTTTGTGAGGATAAGCTCTTTGAATTGGACCGCCCACGGATACATGAAGACAACTTCGATATCGAAGATGACGAAAAGCATGGCGACCAGGTAGAACTTCACACTGAAGCGCGGAGCTCCTTCCCCGATCGGAAGCATGCCACATTCATAGGGCACGTCCTTTACGCCTGTCTTTCGCCCGAGTTTACCGAAGACGACACTCGCAATCAGCATGGAAGCACAAAACCCGATCGCGACCAGGATCTGCATCAGGACTGGAAGATAGTCAGGAAGCATGGACTAATTATGAAATAATAAACCTGCGCCAGAGACTGGCGCAGGTTTTAAAGAATTACTAGCGGGAACCTGTCCAGCTGATGATCTTATGGCAGCTGCTTAGGCCTGCTGCTGCTGTTGCTGCTGGGCAGCAATGTTGTCGCTGTGGGCCTCCTCGATACGGTCAAGGCCTTTGTATTCCTTACCGCTTTTCTCGACGAGACCGCGGGTGACAAGGTTTTGCAGCTTCTCGTAAGCGCGGAGCCGGAGCATTTCTTCGCCGCCGCTCACCGCATTTCGCTCCTTCAGCCGATCATAAACCAGCTCAAAAAGGTCGTTAAAGCCGAAGAACTTGTCGTCATCTCCGAGCACATTCACCAATTCGTCAGTGACGTGATCAGGGAGCCGACGTGAAAATCGCGTTCTTTTCGTGGTAGCCATAGCGAGGACATTTTAGCAGCGATTGGGCAAAAATGCGATACGAAAAAGGAAGTAGCTCATATTTTTTTCAAATTCCTTACAAGTAAAATGTTCATTTATATTAGCAATAAACCTTTGAGGGTCTCGTTTTCTTCAGGTTTTTGGCTTGGAGGGCATATTTTGGAGCCCTAAGGGTATTCATGTGATCGCGCGTTTGCGAGGCGAGGTGGTAGAGGCTCTTCCCAGCCGGTTGGTGGTGGATGTTGCCGGAGTTGGCTATCAGGTCCTTGTTCCGATTTCGTCCTTCGACCGCCTGAATCCAAGGCAAGGTCAGGAAATTACCCTCCTGACCCACCTCCATGTCCGTGAGAACGCCCATACTCTCTATGGATTTTCGAGTCAGGAAGAGAGGGACATTTTTCTCCTGCTGGTAGATCGGGTCAGTGGCATAGGACCAACTATCGCTATGGCAGTTCTGAGTGGCATGGCCGTCGAGCGTTTCAAGCAGGCTGTCGTGGATGAGGATGCGAAGGCGCTCGCGGCAATAAAAGGACTCGGGAAGAAGACCGCGGAGCGCATCGTTCTTGAGCTTAAGGATAAGGTGGGGGTCGCCGAGACTTGGCAAGTAGAAGGGGAGGGGAATGAGGCAGGGGTTGCGTCTCGGGACGCGGAACTCGCGCTCCTCGCGCTGGGCTTCAAACAGGCGGATGCCCGGAAAGCAATAAAAGTGGTTTTGGAAAAAGATCCCGGAATGGCTGCTGAGGACCTTATCAGAGAGGGATTGCGGGAGCTAAGCTAGGGCGCTCGCCGATCCATGGGATCTTGCATGAGGAGGCTTTCCTGTTTGCAGTCCTAGCCGGTCCTCGGTCAGATTGCTCTCCGATGGGGCTGGGTCTTGATGACTTCATGAGTGATGCCGGAGCGGTGGGCTTCCGTGACGACCGTGGCTGGCTCTTTTCGCCTGAGCCTTTGAGACTGGCTCCCGCGGAAGTTTCTCAGCTGGAGCGGCTGGGCCATCCCCTGCGGATGTTTCAGCAGGGGTGCGATCGAATTTATCGGCGGAGTGTAAAGGGGACTTTGCCAAGCTGGATTGCCGGCTTACTGGATAGCGGCAAGCCTGAGTGGTTGGTAAAGGCTCAGCAGTCTGAGGATTTGCGAGATGTGGCCCCCCGGGTGATCCGCCCCGATCTGCTGATAACCGAAAATGGATTCGCCCTGACGGAATTAGACGCAGTGCCGGGGGGAATGGGAATCACAGGGTGGCTGTCGCAGCGTTATGGAGCAGAGGGCTACAGGCTACTGGGGGGGGCGGCGGGAATGGTGGAGGGCTTCCGCTCTCTCATGCCCAGTGGCGGAGAGGTTCTTATTTCGGAAGAGTCTGTCGATTACCGCCCCGAAATGGAATGGCTGGTTAAAGCTCTTAACGAGGCTGCAGAGGGACCTTGGGGAATTGGGTCGGCAGAGGCGTTTCAGGAAAGCGACTCATCGAACAAACTTTACCGCTTCTTTGAGCTGTTTGACTGGGAGGCGATTCCCGCTCTGTCCTTCCTTTCGAGGTGTCGGAATCTTACTCCACCCTGCAAGCCTCACTTTGAGGAAAAACTCTGGTTGGCCCTCCTTTGGTCACCGAGTTTGCGAGAGGTATGGGATGCAGAGATGAGAGGGAGTCATTTGCAGAGGATCAAGGAGCTCGTGCCTTACGGTTGGGTTGTCGACCCGATCCCGCTGCCCCCTCACGCAAGCCTGCCCCGTCTCGAGGTGCATTCGTGGCAGCAGTTGAGAGATTTCAGCCAGAAACAGCGGAGGCTGGTTCTCAAGGTCAGCGGTTTCAGTGAACTCGCCTGGGGTAGCCGGGGAGTGGTGATTGGTCACGACGTCTCCCGGGAAGAGTGGGTTGAGGCCTTGAGTGCGGCGTGCGAGGGATTTGAAACTCAACCGTATATTCTCCAAGAATTCCGGGAGGCAAAACTATTGGAGCACCCCTACTTTGATCCCGTGACTGGTTCTCGGAAAATGATGAGAGGTCGAGCGAGGCTCTGTCCCTACTACTTCGTTGACGAGGAGGGTGGCATTAAGCTGGGGGGCTGCCTTGCCGCCATCGTCCCTGCTGACAAGAAGAAGATCCACGGAATGCGGGATGCCATCCTCACCGTCTGCCAGGCGGGAGAATGAAAGAGCCTCTTAAGGCAGCGTATTGTCCCTCGAGGAAAGTGGGCCAGATGGCCCTTACTTGATCAATCCAGCCTTCTTGAGGGTGGAGTAGGCGCCATTCTTGTTGATGGTCTTGAAGGCCTTGCAGCTTGCCTTTACCTTGACGTAGCGCCCGAGTTCCGGGACCCAGACCCTCTTGGTCTTCAAGTTTGGCGACACGGAGCGCTTAACCGTTTTCGTCACGTGACGACCGATACCGCCCTTTTTCTTGGCCAATCCGGAACGGTGGATTCTACGCCCCATGCGGACGCGGGAACCTCTAATGCTGCAGACTCGTGACATTGTGTAGGGGGATCTGGGTTGCGGGGCGGGGAGGAAAGCGGTGATTCGCCAGCCGGTCAAGGAATTTCGAGGGCCCGGGAGCACCAAAACCTATTAAATCAAGTCCAGGGGAGGGCCAGTTCAGTCTGGGAAAGTTCAGGGATTTGAGGGTGGGTAGCTCCATACAGTGTCTTTTGCGGGCCCGGTGCCAGCCGGCCCCTCGATTGAGATCACCGGGGTTCCATCCTTTTTCAGCTGATAGACGACCTTTTGTCCCTTTGTTACGGCCGTCCCCCGGGTTTTCAAGGCTGTGGGCGTCAGGGCTTCAAGCGTGGGGGGGTAGGATCCATGAATCACGCGATGAAGCTCAATCTCGATGGCCCACCGTGCGGCGAGAACTTCTTCGTCCGATTCAAGGGTGCTGGAGAACGGGCCGCTGAAACTGGTAGCCATCATCAAGCTTGGGGCGTTGATATATTTCGAGAGCCCCTGGGCCCGGCTCTGAAGTCGTTCCTCATAATGCCTGATGCTGGAACGGGTAGCTTGCTGGGCGAGCTTTCCTCCAGGTGCCAGAATGCATTCCTGGAGATCCCGGCAGTAGGAAAGTCGATTCGCAGCGAGAAAAAAACGAGTGAGTGCGGGAGGCTTCCCACGGCCGCCTCCCGCGGAGAAATCCTGGAGTCGATCAATAAGCCCTAGAACTTGTGCCCGGGATACTCGGATGACTTTAAGAAGTCGGTCGCGTGCTGGGGGAATAGTCGAGAGCTCCTTGCCTAACTTTCGAAGGTCTTCTTCACTCCAGCTATGACCTGCGAGGCCGTCCCACAGAGCGCTGAGAGCGAGTGAGCGAAGTTTGCATTCAGCGAGGAGGTTTATCAGCAAGGGATCCTGTCCCACTGCGGAGGAGAGGCGAAGGCAGCTCGTGATATCCGCAGCTGCTCCCGATGGGTTCTCGGAATGGAGATTCAGGGTTGCGCGAAGGAGATAGCCATGGGCTGCATTCAGGATCTGCAGACCAGAGCTCTCCGTCTCTAACAAAAGGAGGGCGTCATGCCATGGATGTGGGACGTGGTAGTGCGGACGCTGGGCAAGCGCCTCCGAGAGTTGGTCGAGTTGGTCGCTCACGGGTTGATTGAGGCGGACGAGTTCGGCGACACGTTCCTTCTTGGAGTCTGAGAGAGCTACCGAGGCGATTTTGGATAGATCAGACCGCTGCATGGTGGCGGGATTGGCCCTGAATTCATTTTGGGCCCCGGGGCAGGCCGGGTTTGCGCGAAATGAAGCAAACCAAGTATGTGCGGGAGATCCGCTCTTTTCGAGATTCTGTAAGAGGGGGTGGAAGGCGAGATTCTGCGATTTCGGGACAGGAGCGGGCAGGTAATGGCTAATAGAGAACGGATCACGAGAGTGCCACTCGGCCTCGTATTGCTCCCAGGCGTTCTCGGTGCTGGCCTTGAAGACAAGGAGAACAATAACGGGGGTCAGGAGTGCCAGAACTGTCAGAGAAAGAAGCCATTTCCACCAAGAGCGTTTTCTTTTCTGCTCAGACATGCCCTCCCATAGGCATGGGATCGTGTGGTGATAAGGGCAAACCGGGATTTTCTTCATTTCCACCGGGCCTTCCAACTGCGACGGGAATGCAGAATTGTCTCGTGGGGCAGAGGGACAGGCTCTAATCGTACGCCATGCTCGATCAGAGAGTTGCATGGATTACGGGGTGCTCACGCGGGTTGGGGCGGGCGATGGCTCTTGGCCTTGCTGAAAGAGGCTGGGTTGTTGCCGGGCTGGCGAGGAGTGCCGGCGCCGTGAAGGAGGTGGCAGAGCACCTTGGAGAGGGGCACTTTTTAGCTTCGGTTGATGTGGTGGAAGAAGACGAGGTGAAAGCCTTCTGCGGGGCTGCCCTGCGCGAGGTTGGGCCGCCACGGCTTCTCCTCAATAATGCGGCTCTCATCCATGAGCCGGCTCCGCTCTGGGAGATTGAGAGCGATGAATTCGGGCAGGTGATTGATGTGAACATCAAAGGGGTAGCCAATGTTTTGCGTCACGCAGTTCCGATCATGATCGGCCAGAATAAGGGGGTGATCGTGAATTTCAGTTCCGGGTGGGGTCGGTCTACCTCGCCAGAGGTCGCTCCTTACTGCGCGACCAAGTGGGCGATTGAGGGGATGACTCAGGCTCTGTCCAGCGAGTTGCCAGAGACTCTTGCAGCGGTAGCATTCAACCCTGGAGTCATCGATACGGATATGCTCAGAACCGTATGGGGTGAGGGCGCATCCGAGTGTCCCAACCCGCAGCAGTGGGCAGAGAGCGCTTTGCCGATTCTGGAGAAACTTGACGCCGGAGACAACGGTCGTTCCCTCTCTGTATGATCGAGGCTTTGAAAAAGGCTCTTTGTCAGAAATAACCATCGCTAGCGATATGAACCTGGGTCTCCCCGAGCGAAACTTGAGATTTCCAAGGCGCCCGCTGTTGATGGGGATTGTTAATGTAAACGATGATTCTTTCTCAGGTGACGGCACGCTTGATGCCAGCGAGGCTCTCGATCAGGCCTGCCTTCAGGTTGCAGCAGGAGCTGATATCGTGGACATCGGGGCGGAAAGTGCGCGGACGAACCGGGCTGCGATATCTGTGGAGGAGGAATGCGAACGGCTCCGGGGGGTCCTCGGGAAATGGAAGGAGGCTCTCGCGAGGATGCAGCCTCGGGATTCTGAGCAGGTGTGGCCACCGGTTCTTTCAGTGAATACGTGGCGGCCGGAAGTGATCAAGGTTGCGTTGGAGCTGGGGGGAGAATTGATCAATGACATGAGTGGGTTGCCCGATGACGAAAATGCTCGCCTCGCTGCGGATTATGGAGCGGCCCTTTTGGTGATGCACACGGCGGGTCCTCCCAAGGAGGAGCGTACCGGCCAGCAATGGGAGGACATCATGGGCGAGTTGGAGCGATTTTTCGGTGAGAAGATGAACTTAGCCACGTCCGCGGGCCTTTCCGGGGACCATCTTGTCCTCGATCCGGGAATTGATTTTGCCAAACAGCGAGCAGACAATCTGCTCCTAATTCGCGAGCTGGGTCGCCTCCACCAATTCAATCGACCGATTTTACTGCCGGTCTCAAGAAAGACGGTGATCGGGGACGTCCTGGGCCTTGAGGACCCGGTCGCGCGGGATGCCGGAACGATCGGGCTTCTGGCCGCTGGGATGGCAGGGGGAGCCCAAATCTTCCGGGTGCATAATGTGGATGCCGCGTGGCAGGCGGTGAAGGTTTTAGCGGCGGTGAAGGCAGCAGGATAAGGGCTCTCACGTGCACGAGATCTTCAGGAGGCGCCAGAACTACGCCGGCAATTAGATCGCGCTCTCGTCATCTCCGAGGCAAGATCACCGGATGCGTTCAGAATTTCTCATTCACTGCCTTAGCTATGCCGTGATCCAGATCCCGTTTCTGGTAGGGGCCTTTCTCTTGGTGCGGGCGGTCAAGAATTGGGCGACGATCACGCTTACGGTAGGAGCTTGCTGTCTGACTCTTGCCCCTCTGATTGCGGCGATAGCAGCCGGCATCAGTTCCTCGCCGGGGTGGGAAGGACTTTACTACGTCTTTGGAGGGGTCGTACTGGCAGGGGTGGGTTTGCTGTGTTGCCTCGTCGGGGCGGTTGGAGTGGGGATAAAATACGCGGCGACTGTGCGGCGGGCCAACGAACTGGAAGTGCTTCTCCAACAGGTGCAGGAGCGGATCGATTCGGGTGAGAGGATTTAAAAAAGGGCTTGGCTTCGTGCCTTGGTGAGGGGAGTCACTCGAAGGAACGAAGGGGGGTAATGGGGTTAGCCGGTAATGGAAATTGTCGGGCGAGAATGCCGGGGGCGAGCTCATTATTGGCCTCGTAGGCCATGGCGAGCATTTCGTATTTTGCATCCAGATTGTCGATGTAATGGAGGGCGAAGGCCTCTGGTGTTGAGGGTAGAGCCGGTGAGCCAAACTCGCGGGTGCCATGGTGGCTGGCAATGAGATGAAGAAGGTGAAGGCGAACGAGGTCGCTGGGGGGGTCGAGGGCTCCCCAGGAGCTGGAAAGAGGCGATTCTAGAAGATCTCGCCAGAGCTTGTTGACCAGCTCAATGCCGAGTGGAATGTGCCCCATCATCTCGCCGTGCAGGTTGATGTTTTGAGCAAATCCTGCTTCCGGGTAGTTGTTTTCCCAGAGCTTACCGCAATCGTGAAAAAGGACACCGGAGAGAAGAAGGTCTTCGTTGAGGTCGGGGTAGGCGCTGGAGATCGCAGAAGCCGTGCGCATCATCTGGGACACATGCTCGATGAGGCCGCCCCGGCGGGCATGGTGGTTACGGCGAGCCGCAGCGGCGCGGCGGAAGCGTTCTCCAAAGTCCTCGAGAAACTTGTTAGCGAGTGCGAGCAAGCGAGGATCTTTCAGTGCGGCGCACGCCGCGATGATATGATCCCAATCTTCCTGCTGTTTACGCGCAGTGGCGGGATCGCCCCGGAGGAAGTCCTCGGTTTCTGATTCGTTGAGAGCGCGCCATCGCCAGTTTTTGCCATCGATTCCGTATTGATTCTGACTCCAATGGCCCTCCGCCCGGATGGAGGCTCCGGAGGGGAGTTCACCGAGCTCTGTGAATTGAGAATGGTTGCTCCATACCTTGAGGGTAAAGTTGCTGGTAGCATCGGCGAGGGTAAGTTCCATGTAGGGAGAACCGCTTTTGGTCGTTTTGTCCGAGCGATCTTGGATCTGGGCGTAGAAAAACGCTTCCTTGGGGGTCTCAGTAGCGGTCTGCCTGAGCTGCGCGATAGTAATCAGTTCCACAGTTCCACTTAGCAGGGAAGGCCCCGGCCTGACCAGCTTGACCTCTCTCTTTCTTGTCCCACCAGTCTTTCCTGGGAGTGTTCCCGGCCAATTCCAGAGGTTTCGTTCCTTGGGTTTTCGAGAGGTCCTCCTAAGATCCAGAGATGATTGAGCCGTTTGAGGACCACTGGCCACAAATTGATGAGAGCGCCTTTGTGGCATCGAGTGCGGATCTCATCGGCAGAGTGACAATTGGTGAAGAAGCGAGTGTCTGGTATAATTCGACGCTCCGGGGAGATATTCATGAAATCGAGGTGGGCCCCCGGTCAAATGTCCAGGATAACGCGGTTCTGCACGTCGAGAGCAATCAGGGCTGTTATCTAGGGGAGCTCGTCACGGTAGGCCATGGAGCCATCGTCCATGCTTGCCGGATTGGGAATGAGGTCCTTGTGGGGATGGGAGCGACCGTGCTTGATGGCGCAATCATTGGAGAGCGATGCATCATAGGAGCTAACACCCTTATCACTATGGGCACGGAGATCCCACCGGGTTCTCTTGTGCTTGGTTCTCCTGGAAAAGTGGTTCGCCGATTGAGTGTCGAGGAGCAGGCTGGGGTTAAGGTGTGGGCTGAGAAATATGTCGAAAATAGACGGAAGTTCCTCGCTCGGAACCTGGATCGTCGGTAACCTTTCGTCGTGCCTGATCTAGTGAAAGTGGACCCCGTGGCGCTCTTGCCCACGCAGGCAGGTTGTGCGGTATTTCTGGGTGACGGAAAGAAGTCGATCGTCTTTTACATCGAACCAGCGATTGGGGCGTCCATCAATGATGCGCTTTCCGATCGCAAGCCGCCGCGGCCTCTTACCCATGACCTCTTTAATGATGCACTCAGGGCCTTTGGGGCTGTAGTGCAGAGGGTCGTCATCGTGAGGGTTGAAAATGACGTATTTTTCGCGCGACTGTTTATTGAGGCAGAAAATGAAATCAGCGAGAAGCTGATTGTTGA
This sequence comes from Akkermansiaceae bacterium UBA4145, assembly GCA_002380675.1. Lineage (GTDB taxonomy): Bacteria > Verrucomicrobiota > Verrucomicrobiia > Verrucomicrobiales > Akkermansiaceae > Roseibacillus_B. The sequence goes on along the minus strand of DFWB01000191.1, from coordinate 5,817 downwards.
GCTCGATGCCCGCCCAAGCGATTCGATCGCATTGGCCGTTCGCCAGCAGGCCCCGTTGTATGTCCTGAGGGAGGTTTGGGAGGGTTTGAAGGATATGACCAGCGTCCTTGAGGAGCTGAGGGACAAGGGGATGGAGATGGAGGGAGGGGATTCTTGAAAAGATAATAGGGTTTGTGGTCTCCTTCTTCTCTTGCCCGGTTTTCGAATGCTCGTAGGGTGCACTGTCATGCAATCCATCACCCGAATGCTCCCGCCCTATCTTGACGAGGCAATTTTGCAGAATCCCTCGAGGAGAAAGTTTCCTCCCTTTGACCCAGCGCGGCTCTTATCGACTGTTTTCGAGCCGACACAGGGGTGCCGGGTCTGTATTCTCACCGATTTTCAGGAGCCGCAGGAACTGATAAGAAACTTTGCTTTCCTCGAGCATGAAGGATTCGAAGTGCAGAAAAATGCTCACAAGTATTTCTACGAGACACTTCACGCCGGGGTCATGGACCAACTTGGGATGACTGGAGGGGAAATGTTCGCCTATCGGTGCACCAAGGGCTCGAATCTTGATCTTGACGACGAGGTCTGGAACACGGAGGGAGAGGAGCTCTCGCTCGACCGGGATATCTATACGAACTACGACCTGATTCTCTGCGTTTCTACGTATTCTGCAACGGCGCCTCTCACTGCCAAATGCAAAGAGTATGGATTCAGGGGAGCAACCATGCACGGGATGAATGAAATCATTCTTAGTTCCGGACTGGCGGTTGATTACGATGAGGTGTCAGCGGATGCCGAACGGATCCGTCTGGCGATGACCGGTGCTGAAAAAGTTGAGATTGAGTTCGGCCTCGAGGATGGCCGTGTTCTCGAGGCCTCCCTTGACCTTGGAGGGCAGGAGGCTCAGAAGTCCCACGGCTTGTGTAAGGGAACAACCCCGGATATTGCGAATCTTCCCGCAGGAGAGGTGTATTTCGTGCCACAGGATGCTCACGGCCAGTTCCCCATGAAGTATGAAGATGGCACTCTCGGCATTCTCGATGTGGTGAATCGGGATGTCGTCAAAGCGACCCTGATTGAGGGGAGCAAGGATACGATTGACCAACACAACAGACGTCTCGCGGACGACCCAATGACTGGAACCCTTGGAGAACTTGGGTTTGGGACGCAAGTTCTGCCAGTCTCTTACCAAGACATTCAGGATGAAAAGGTGCTAGGAACCTGTCACCTCGCCACGGGCAGAGATGATCACCTTGGTGGTGATATCGTGCCGGAAATGTTCAAGAAGCACGAGAACAGCACTCATGATGACATTCTTTTTGCTCCTCATAAGACACCAAATTTCAACCTGAAAGAGGTGCGGATGAAGAGGGGGGGCGAATGGCATGTGATCATCGAAAATTTCAGGCCAAGCAAGTATATCATGGAGGCTCTGGCTGGCGGATAATGCCCATGAAAAGGTACGAGGAAGTCAATTTTGCCGGCCTTGCCGAACAGGATTGCTGCTGTGGTGTCGTCCGGAGGGCATTTGCGGATAGTCAGGACGGTCCTGCTTCGGTACACCTGTTGGACCTCGCGGATGAGCCAACGTGCCACTACCATCGGAAGACCACAGAGATCTATGTTGTCCTCGAAGGAGAGGGCTACCTAGAGTTGGACGGTGACTTGATTCCGGTAAAACCCCTCTCAGCGGTCATGATCAAACCTGGGTGCCGGCACCGGGGAATAGGGAAGCTAAGGTTGTTTAATATCTCCGTGCCCAAATTCGATCCTGATGATTTCTACTACGATGAAAGTGACGTCGCCGTAGAGGGAGTTGAGCCCGTCCACTGAGGCCCGGTGGTTGGAACGAGTCAATTTGAACAAGAATGGCGAACATATACGAGTCAGAGCGTCTGAGGGACGAGTATCTGCTCTTCCATTATGGGAGACCTGAACAGATTCATGGTTGGGGAGGAGGCCCTGATCGGGCCCTCGATTTCCCAAAGAGAATCGTTGAGAGGTTCTCACCGGGACTTGTGGACAGGGCCTTGGACCTTGGGTGTGCAGTGGGTCGATCTGCTTTCGAGATGTCCCGGTTGGCTGGAGAGGTTGTAGCCATCGACTATTCACACTCCTTTGTCGAAGCGGGGATAGATATGCAGGAGCGAGGGAGATGCGAGGTGTCCCGGCTTACTGAGGGCAGTCTTTTGGAGTCTGTTGATGTCCACGCACCTGCAGATGCGCGGCCCGAATGCATTACGTTCGAGCAGGGGGACGCCATGAACCTTAGAGCAGACCTTGGAGACTTTGACCGGGTTCTGGCGGCCAATCTCCTGTGTCGCCTGAGAGCCCCGGCCCTTCTTCTGGAGCGCCTGCCGAGTCTTGTCAGGCTGGGAGGGGAATTAGTTTTGACTACGCCCTGCACCTGGTTGGAGGAATTTACTCCGAGGCATTACTGGCCGCCGGGGAAGACCTTGGAGTGGCTCAAAATGGAACTGGGTGGGTCCTTCGATCTTCTGGAAGAGCACGATGAGCCTTTTCTAATCAGGGAGACTGCACGCAAGTTCCAATGGACCGTGGCACTTCTGACCAAGTGGCGGCGGACTTAGCAAATGCCGACTCGGAGATTACTTGCCCGCAGCAAATGAGGTCCAGGCCTCTTCGATCTTTGCACTCTCCAAGCTGCCTTCGTGAAGCAGAAGTCGATAGCGTTGTGTCAGGCTCTGGCCCTTGTTGAGGTGGAAGTCGCCGCTACCCTTTACGGAGTTGTCTCGGAAGGCCCGTATTCCAAAGGGGTTTGCGGTCAGGAGACCGTAGTTCCGGGCATGCCACCACGTGGGATGGCGTAAATTCTTGTTATGATCAAGAATGGCAATCACTTGGGGTGTGCCAGCTGAGTCAGGGCCGTGATAGGCAACCCAGCGAGCCCTTTTTCCCCATGCGTCGTTATCCTTTACTCCCTCGCTGTTGGTAATTTTTCCCTTGGCCACTTCGCCCACTAGGCGCAGAGACGGAGCCGTCCGGATGGCGAAACTCCCTTCCTTGGTGTCCCCGAAGGTGACCTTGTCCCCGACCGGTTCCATCGAGGAGGTGACATCAACGTGGCTGGTCGTTCCCGCGATGGTGATCGTATACTGGCGCTTCTCCAAAAGGATGGGCTTCCCTTTTGCTTCCCAGGCCAGTTCCGCCGTGAAGCTCGCGCTGGCCTGATCCTTGTGCTTGCTGACCTTGAACTCCCCGAGACTACGTGTGACGATCTTACAGTCATCCTTATGCCAGAAGTCATGCCCGTTGACATTCCCATGCGTGAACCAGAAACCGGTATGATGAGGGTGGTCTGATTTTTCCCCGGCGACGCCCTTGACGAAAGGATACTGCCTCGTGAGATGGGTTCCGGAGTGGCTCATCAGGGGGTAGAGGCATGGAACGCGGGTATTCCCGTGATATTCGGTGAAGAGCTTCCCATCGACGAGGACCTTCAGATTTTTGTTCTCCTGTTTGAGATTGATGGTGACGTCGGCGGAAAGGGAAATAGCCGAGAGCAGGGAGAGGGCGAAAGTAAGGTTGAGCGTGCGCATGGCGTTAGAGAAGAAGTGAAGCAGGGAGATCCGTCGGAGGGAAGAAGGAATGCAGATTGCTTCCCGGCGCGATTCGGGCCAACGTGTCCTCCTGAAGAGCGTTAAAGGATTCTGAGATTTTTGTGCCTGCGGCCAATCGCAGGATGTTGAAAAAAGGCCCCCGCAATTTGGAGAAACGAAGAGTTAAAGCCTGTGAAAGTATGACCCAATTCGAGGAGCTCGTCGACGTCTACAACCGGCCGTTATACAGGTTTGCCCTCTCGCTTGTTCGGGATATGGACCGGGCGGTTGATCTGGTAACACAGACGTTCGTTATCTGGAGCCGTCGGGGAGCAGAGAATTTGGAGCGCGAAAAAGTCCATACGGGGCTCTTCTCGGCTTTGTACCGAGAGCACTTAGGGCGCTTTGGATCGCAAGGGGATACTCTCAGGAAGGCGATGCCGTCCGCCGCCGCAGTCTCCAGTGAGCCGGGAGACTTGGTCGAACCACTCGGCTCGCTTGGGCCCGACCTGCTCCCTACCTTGACTCTGTTTTATCTGCAGCGACACGACTACAGAGAGATTGCTACCATTCTCGACCTTCCCGTCGGAACAGTGATGGCGCAAATATCCAAGGGTAAAGAACAACTCAGGCGTAGAGATGCAGAGGAGAATAATGAATAGAGAGCAGGCACGCTTTATTCTGCAGAGCCTTCGTCCTGATGGAACGGACAAAGCGAGTGCCGATTTTGAGGAGGCCCTGATCGTGGCCGCAGAGGATTCCGTTCTCGGGGCCTGGCTTTTGGCTGAACGCCGGCGGGACTCTATTATCGCTGCAGCTTTTGAGGATGTCCCGGTCCCTCCTGCCCTGATGAATGAGATTCTGACTGCAGTTAGTTTAGAGCAGGGAACGGGAGCTTCTTCGGAAGAGCTGGCAGTGAACGAGGCAAGCCGTAGAGAGGAGCGTTCCTCCGTGCAGCCCCAGTCTCCTGCAGGAATATCCGATCGAAACCAGATGACGGTGTTGAAAGTGGAGATCGCAGGTAGGGCCAGTGGTCTTACAAGTCCGGGATATTCTCTGGACTACACGAGTTCCGGGAAGCGAAAGGAGGGAATGATGAAGGTCGTTCTTCTGACGGGGTTGCTTGTGGTCGGTGCCTTTGTCGCCTTCGAGTTGACCTCCAGCAACCCCGATTCCATGGCCAGCGGGAGGGAACCAATGACATTGCAGGCCCTCGGCCGGGAGGCCCTCGTTGTGGTTAGTCAAGAGTTGCCATTCGAACTTCAGGGAAATGACCTTTATGGCTATCAGGATTGGATTCGGGCAGAGGGAGGGCCTCGGTTTGATTTCAGGGCTCTTCCCCGGAAGATTTCTGGAGGGCAACTCTTGGGTTGCCGGGTATCTACGGTCGGAGAGGCCCGAGCGGCCCATCTCTGTTTCGAGGTGGAGAATGTTCCGGTTCACGTCTTCGTGGTTCCGACCATGCCGATCAAGGATGCTCCTGCTGGATGGCGGGTTGCTGCCGACTGTTGGACGTGCCCCGAGACGGGGGTGGCAGTGGTCGCTCAGAGGTTCGAGAGCAGGATATTGTTTTTCCTGAGTGAGTGCGAGGAGCAGGTTCTGACCGATCTGGTCAGGGCGACAGGGCCCTGACAGCTTTGATCGGAGGCGCTCAGTTCCGGCTCTGTGTCCTCATGACGCGCCACCTTCCATCTGGGTCAATATGCACCTTGAGGTCAGCGAATAAGACTGAGCAGGCCCCTTGGTCCGAGATGACCGTGTCGATCTCCGGAGGGAGGGTGCCGGCGGGGTAGGGGGTGAAAACACTAAGAAAGCGGGCAGGCTTCCCCGGTGTGACCGGGCGATATGCGTATGAAGTGATGTTGGGATCGAGGTCCTGTGAGGATTTTTGGCGAAGTTGGCCAAATCTGATTCCTTTTCCCGGATGCAGGGTGAGTCGAATTCGCTGGGGAGATTTCTGCCACCATGCGTGTTCGAAGGCAGGGGCATCGAACCACGATTCCGCCCGGGGGCCATCCTTCTGGCCGTCCTCGCGCGCCAGGTGCCATATCGGGCCACCGAGGTATCCGCCTTCCATTTCGGAAGAGGGGGTATAGGTGTCCGATACGATTAGAAAACCCTCTTTTGTCAGGACACTTCGACGAATCCACCTGCTTCCTTTACCGTAGTAGTTGTCCCAGCCAAACTGGCCATAGGAGTCACCGTGCGTATTGCTTCCTACCTTTAGTGCTGAGGGGATCAGCTGGATGGATCCCTTTCTAATGAAGTC
>DFWB01000294.1 GCA_002380675.1 Akkermansiaceae bacterium UBA4145 | reverse complement strand
TCTCTAATGAGAAGCTGAACTGAGCGGGCGGGTCCATGCGCTCACCGAACCAGTCCAAGCTCACAGGGGAGAGCGGAGGGTGACCGGGGTCACAGGGCGCATGGATGATCAATTCGTTGGTGTTCATCTGACCTATTTTGATTTAGTAAATATTTAATAATTGTGAATAATTTAACTCGCCGAAATTCACTGAAACTAATACAGTGTATTTCCTCCTAGGACCTTCGATCCATGCTGAATTTGCGCCCCATCGAATATGTTGGCAAATCACCCCGCACCAAACCGCGGGAGAGAAAACGAAGTGGCGGTTTTTTTGGAGGGTGGTTCCTTCTCATGCTCGTGATCGGGATCGGCTTTTTTTATCTGCGTCCCATTATTCCCTTCCTTCAATCCCAGCGGGCAGAGGCCACTAAAGTAAATAAAGTCAAGGCTATCGAGACCCTGCAGAACTCTGATGAGTTCGCAAAAAAACTCGCTGCCGCCGCTCTCAAGCGAACCGCGGAGGACGTCGAATATGACCCGGGGTATTACGATATCGCCTACCCGGGAGGAGACCTTCCTGCCAACAAAGGGGTCTCAACCGATCTCATTGTACGAAGCTATCGCGCTCTCGGTGTCGATCTGCAACAGCTTGTCCATGAGGACATGTCTGAGCACTTCCGGCTCTACCCCCAGCTCTGGGAGCGTAAAGGTCCTGATCGTAACATCGACCACCGTCGAGTTCCCAACCTGCAACGCTACTTCTCCCGCTTTGGTAAGGTCCTGAACAATTCCCACTCGCTTGACGACTACGACATAGGAGACGTTGTTACTTGGAGCCTTCCTTACGGTGCAGCCGAACAGGCTGGGAGTCACATCGGGATTATCGTTCCAGGCCCCGGTGCCCGTAGCGGTGAAAAATGGGTCGTGCACAATATCGGATCCGGCCCTAAATGGGAGGACAAGTTGTTTGACTACGAAATCGCGGGGCACTTCCGGTTTGGTCCGATCCGTGAGAGTATGACCGCAGCTGCCGACACCAAGTCCGGGGCGACCCTCTCCAATTGAGCACGGTCTCAGGTGAGACGCTCGAGACTCGACGGTTCAATTCTTGAACATTGGGTCATCGCGATCCCCGGAGGAGAGAAGGTAGGCAAGGAGATCCAGGATATCACTATCCTCCATAGTGGAGAGCAATCCACGAGGCATCATCGAAATGCCTGACGGTTCGATGGACACAATCTCGTCTGCTTTGACTGCTTGGGTTTCGTTCGGCCGCATCATATCCGTAGTGATTCGGTAGACATCTCCTCCTGTTCCATCTCTCCTCCTGTTAAGGTTCATAATCCGACCCACCACTTGGCTCCCATCTCGGAGGGTAAAAGCACTGGCGCCATACTGATCGCTGACTTCAGCCTCCGGCACCACGATAGATTCCAGAAGGTCGTAGGGGCTGAACTTACCATGGACAGATGTGAGGTCGGGCCCCACAGCTCCTCCTTCTCCATCAAAGCGATGACAGGCATGACAACTCCCAATTCCAAACATCCTCCGCCCATTCGCGAAATTTCGTCCCCCCTCCAACCCCGCGCCCAGCAGCCCCTGCAGATCTTCCATGGCCCAGTCCTTGACTACCTTACGAGGCTTGCTGCTGAACTGGGCTGGGCCCTTTTCTCCCGGGACTCTAAACCACTTTTTGAGTTCTGCGGTCCTTTCCCCTGCCGGAACAGAAGCAATGGCGTCTCTCCGAATATCAGAGAGGTAGCCCCTGAACCGGGGACCCCCGTTATAGTTTTCCGATCTGGCAAGCCACTGGAAGTACTGAAGGCGTAAGGGAGGATTCCACCCCTCCTTGATGAACCGAAGGTTCATGGCATACGTGATTTGCTCTTCCTGACTCGTCGAGGTCTCGAGGAGCATCATGGCCCTCGGGACTAGCGAGGGGCTTTCAAGCGACGCCAGCAACGCCGTCAGGTCACGATTTTCTCGTGCCGATGCTGCCGGGTAAATATCGTCCAGCCACCTCAGGACTCGAAGACGGATTTCAGGTTCCGGCTGCCCTCCACGGGTCAAGGCCAGGGTAAGAGCTCGTAGAAGATTGAGCCTATCCTGCTCCGATCCGATCGCCGCGTAATCAAATCCCACGACTTTGTCCATCACCTCTCCGGCAGATCTCGGAGCTCCAGCCCGAGCCAGCGCAATCAACCCGAGACCGGCCCGATTACAGTTCTCCTCCCCAAGGACAAGATCCTTCCACATTTCTACAGAGTGCTTCTCCAGCACGGCTCTTACCGCATGACGCAACGCACGATCATCATCGGAAGAAACGCTTCGCCAGAGCTCGACGAGCTCAATCCGTGAAAGGCGCCTCGCCCCCTTGAGAAGCAGAGCCTCAAGAACAAGGCGCTTTTTTCTAAGGTCCTGCCCCGGACGGAGTGCGGACTCCTGCACCTCTCCCGCGGCATTCCAATTGCCGCGATAGGTCACCCGATACAGCCCAGACTGCACGCGCCGCCCCCCGACGATACAATACATGGCCCCATCCCTGGGATTAATGAGGATATCGGTCAGCGGAAAAGGGGCTCCGCTCGCGAACTCCTCAAATCGGCCCTCGTAGGTCGAACCCTTCTCGCTGAGATGCACCGCATAGAGTTTGCCGTAAGACCAGTCGCATACAAACAGAGCCTCCCTGTACTTTCCCGGAAACTTCGCTCCATACCCAAAACAAACTCCCGTGGGCGAACCAGGTCCAATATCTACAACTGCACCGAAGCTATCCCGAAAATGCTCGGCAAATTTGGCCGATCCAGTCCGCCAGCCGAAGTCTGCTCCACTGATAACATGGTTAATCCGGGTGGGACGATACCAGGGGGTATTCAAGTCTCCCTCCATATCCGCATCGTAGGTGAAAAGCTCTCCCTCCTCGTTAAACGCGCCATCATATTGATTCCGGAACCCGGTAGCAATGACCTCCCAGGTCTGTCCCTCGGGATCAATCCGTGCGATATGTCCCACGGGAGCTCTTACCCCCTTCATGAAGTGTTCCATCGGCGGCAACAACTGGTCCTCACCCCAGAGCTCCGGAACGCGGGAGTGGGTAAAGTCTTCGGGGAGCCGCGTCTGGTTTCCCATCAGCACCACGAGGCCTTTGCCATCAGGAGAAGGTAGAATCGCGTGAGGACCATGCTCTCCTCCGACCGCTTCCAGCCTCCTGATAACGACCACCTTGTCGAACTTATCATCGCCATTGGTATCGAGGAGACGGAATACTCCTGACCCGGTCTCACTGTGACGCGAATTCACAACCACATAGAGACTATCAAAGGCGTAGCAAAGCCCCTGGGCATGCCCAACTGGAAGATCAATCCTCTCGATAGAAGAAGGGTCGAGTGGCTTCCCCGGAGGCGGTGGAGCAAACCTGTAGAGGCTTCCATACTGATCACTGGTGATCAGCCTCCCCTTGTCATCCTGGCACATCGCAACCCATGACCCCTGCTTCGCACGGGGAACGGAATAAAGCAGTTCGACGGAAAAGCCCTCTGCGACTCTGATTCGTTCTACCGGTGTGGCCGTTTGCTGCCCATTGAGAGGTGCACCCAGCAGGTAGCCGAGCAAGAAAAATGGAAGGCACCGGGTCATCAGGAAGTCGCGCCGAGATTCCATATTTATGGCTTCTGCGCCAGTGCAATTGTCCCCCTCTCCCCTCGAATTCTCTGGTCCAAGAACGCCCCCAGATTTGCAACTTGCCGAATCGCTCTCTGCCCGCTCCTCTTCCCGCCTGACCTCCTGCGCATGGAACCTGAGCCTCCTACGATCTCAAAAGAGCTGCTCGCTGCAGTCAAGGAGGGAGACGAATCTGCTAACCGGTCACTGGTGGAAATTCTCTATCCTGCAATTCGGGCCAATGTGCGCAACCACCTCCGCAGGAGGGCAGATCACGACGATGTCACCCAGGAAATCTTTCTGAAAATCTTCCTGAAAATCGAACAGTACCGGGGACCTCAGCCATTTGATCACTGGGTGTCTCGTATCGCAGTCACCACTTGCTACGACTGGTTACGCAAACAACGTGTCCGCCCTCTGGTCGCATATTCTGACCTGAGTGAGCCCGAGGTCGCTGTCATTGAGAACAGCCTGAAAGCAACCAAGGCAGAAACCTCAGATACCCAGAGGGAGCTTTTCTCCGGCCTTCTTGAAAAACTCATCGCTACCCTGAAGCCAAGAGAGCAGATCGTCATTCGGCTTCTCGACCTGGAAGAGCGCTCCGTTCGCGAGATCGAGGCCCTCACCGGATGGGGCTCAAGTAAAATCAAGGTTACCGCGATGAGGGCACGCCGCAAATTGGCGGAGCAGATCCAGCAACTTGAAATGCAATCTCAGGGAGACCCCGAAACCATTTGAACCCCCACCAACCCCAGCAATCCAATGCCTGAGTCGAACAAAGAAAATCAATGGAGCCGTCTCGTAGACGCCGCTCGGGACGCAGGTGCGACAACCCGGGAAGAGCAGCACGACGCTGCGCCCTCGACCTTCATCTCCCAAATTATTACACTGAAAGAGGGCCTCTGGAAGTTTGCGAGAACCGTGCTCTGGCGACGTTGGTCGCTGGTCGCAGCTCTTCTGGCCCTGCTCCTCTACCTGTCCTTATTCCTGATTTTACGATCCACTTCACCCAGCTCAGCTCCATCCACAGCACCCTTGACCCTTCCCCAACCACCAGATCCTGAATAGATGAAGCCCACCTTTAAACACTATCTCAGTATTGCCTTCGCCCTGCTCGCGATCTTCCTTTGCGGGTATGGGATAGGATTTCTTCTAGGCGAACGGAAAGGAAGCCAGCCCCAGTCCGCATCCCAGACCAAGGTGTCCAGCAGTCCCAGCAGCAGCAGCGATTTCGATTGGGCGACCTGGGAACGTTCAACCGGTCAGGTCATTGAGAAAGCGATCCCCGATTTGACTCCGGAGCAGATGCAGGCAATCCGCCTTGAGATCGCAAAAACCTCAGAGCGCATCAGGGCTGCAAGGCAATCAGGGCGAAAGGAGTTCCGGGAACTCAACGAGCGCCTCAGGCAACATCTGACTCCGGAGCAGCAGACCCAGCTCCCCGGGGCCTCCCCCGATTGAGGGAGAGCTCGAAGACGTTTCTACTCTTCCCGAGGCTCATCTGTAACTCCCTCCGCAACTTACTCGTCAGCCTTATCTGAGGAGTTTTTCTGCCCTTTCGGCTAAATCCCCACAAGGGCTGAAAGGGTAGAAACTCTCCCACGCAGCCCTGAGAGCACTTCCTGTTTTACAAAACCTTAACGTAACCTGTCCTCGACACTCGCCCTCGGTTTAGGCAATGATGCACTTCCCCCTAACCAATGAAGCTTAGTAACTTAATATTTGGCGTGGCCCTGCTTCTGGTCGCGGCCACGCTAGCTCTGACCATCACTTTCAGGAAGAGTCCTGATGAAGGAGATGACGTCGCTCTACCTGGGGGGAAGGCGGAATACTCCAAACGCGGAACGGGATCTCTCCACTCAAGAACTTCAGCGAGTCCAGCGGCCATGCGCTCTAACCCCACCCGCGGGTCACAGCCGCGACTGCCCAAGGTCGAAGAGTTGGAAGTAACGATCGATGATGGCCCGGCAACCCAAGGGATGACACCCGCACAGCGTCAGGATGTGGCCAAACGCCTCCCATGGGTGAGGAAAAATGCGCTCTCACGCCTGAGCCGGATGACAGATCGACTGGACCTTACCCCGGCACAACGCCAAAAGGTGTTCCCCCAGCTCCTCCGGTCGACCAGTGGCTACCACCCGGCGATGATCATCAGTTACCCCGCTCAAGTTACTGCGCCTGCGGAGAGCCTCGCCGAGAGCGAGAAAACACCGGACGAAGCCATCCACGACTCCCTCGATCCCGAGCAACAAGACGATTTCCTCCAGCAAAAATTGGACGATCAGGCTTGGTGGGAGGAAATCGTCGCTCAATTGGAAGAAGATTTTGATTCCTCGGTCACCGCTGACGAGGACGCAATAACGGCAGGGCAAGCTCCTCCCTCGCCTGGCCAGAGCACCACCCCACAAGCCGAACCTCAGCCCCAGCAGGGAATAAACCTTTTTGACCTGCTTGACGAATGAGTCGATTTAAGGTGTAACCATACTCCCTTCAGGCCCGTCAGACGGGGTAGAGAACGCCAATTTCCCGAAATTATCATGAAACTAAACTACCTAGCCCTTGCCAGCCTTACCCTTGGTATCGGCCTTGCCAACGCTGACCGTGACCGGACCTTCGGTAACGGGGAACTGCCTGAAATGCTCGAGCAGTTCGATCTCAACGAAGATGGGGCTATTGATGAGGAAGAGCGCCAAGCTGCCAAGGAAGCTCGCAGAGCCGCCCGGGCAGAACGTCGTGAAGCACACATTGCAGAATTCGATACAGATGGTGATGGAGAGCTCTCCGACGAAGAGCGGGAAGGAGCCCGGGACGCCCGGAGGGCAGCCCTGCAGGAAAGACGGGAAGAAAAGTTTGCCGAAATCGCCGGTGAAGACGGCTGTCTCGACGCAGACGAATTTGCCGCTCTCCCTCCACTGGAGGGCAGAAATGCTGAGCGCGTAGCTGCAATCTTTGGCCGACTTGACTCTGATGAAGATGAATGCATCAGCCTCGAGGAGTTCACCGCCCGCCTCCGCCACCACCGGAAGCCCGGCGGACATCGTCCTGCACCTCCAGAGCGCCCCG
>DFWB01000317.1:4451-5522 GCA_002380675.1 Akkermansiaceae bacterium UBA4145 | reverse complement strand
CTGCCCCCAGTTGTCGCAGCGCAAAAGAAAGTTCCGGCGTGGATCTGGGACCGTCAAAAACATAAGCATCACACCCCAGATCCGCGCACACATTCCCGCAATACCTCCCAAATTCTGCAGAAAAATGGCGTGTGTCATGGGCAATCACAAAAACTGGCCTGCGGTGCTCTCCCGTATCATTCAGATTGTTCTTCAAGTAAGCGATAAAGCCCCGGATCGCCCTGTTCAGATTATAGAAGTTCATCGTAGCCGTACCATGACAGGGCACTTCCGGCCGTTCTGAGGCGCCCCGGCCACCTCGCTCTGCGGCGGTGACAACTCTTCCAATTGTCCGCCCCCTCATTCCACCCGTTCCGAAGGCTAATTTCCTGTAGAACCGGTCATTCAACTCTTCCCAATGGCCGCCTTTAACCAGCTCCGAAACCGTTTCCTCAGCGCTACGATCGCTGCTACCGGCAAGAAGAAGGCCTATATTTACCTCTGACTCCTCAAGAAGCCTGCCGGTTCGCGTGGCTTCTGCCAGCTCTATCCTCCAATTGCTCATCCACGGAGGAGTATTGATGATCGTAAAATGATTCCAATCGTTTTAGCACTTTGGTCTGCAGGATTTCCGAAAATTTCCCTGCGTCCTCCCTGAGACCGCGAAGATCAATCCCGGCACTCCCATGGTTGACAAGATAGAAGCTTCCGAGAACATCCGATCAACCCTGTCTCTGGGTGATACCGATTCATTCCGTCTCGTGGATGGTATCGGAGATGATCTACCCGGTATTTATGTTGACGAATTCGCTGGTCGGCGCCTGATCTCGACATCTTTTCCTGAACTTCTCCCAGAACTCAGAGACTGGGCTTCAAGCCTCGCCCCGCCAGCAACCACATACTGGAAGCGACTTGATCAGAGGGACCGTAAATCACCGGATCTGATATCCGGAACTCCCGTTGAGAACTCTTTCGAAATTTCGGAGCAGGGAGTTCGTTATCTCGTCAGCTTCCAATCCGGATACTCTCAAGGAATCTTTCTTGACCAGAGGGACAACCGAAGACGAGTGCGAGATCGCTGCCAACCAGGAG
>DFWB01000317.1:3283-4076 GCA_002380675.1 Akkermansiaceae bacterium UBA4145 | reverse complement strand
CTTGCAGGCGCCACCACAACCACCCTTGATCTTTCCCAACCCTACATCGATTGGGCACGTAGAAACATGGAGCTCAACGGCATTGATCCATCCTCACAATACTTCTGCAAGGGTGATACCTTTCACTGGCTTCGACGCTTCGCCAGACAGAAACGCCGCTTCACCGGAATCATCTTGGATCCTCCTACTTTTTCGAGGGATCAGGATGGAAAGGTGTTTCAGGCTGAGGACCACTATGGCCACCTGGTCTCGCTGGCAACCGCTTGTCTCGCGCCGAATGGGTGGCTCCTTTGCACCACGAACTGTCAACGCCTTTCACGCACCTCGTTCAGCCGGATTGTAGGATCCGCGATACCATCTGCATCTCGCACGTCTCAATTTCCAATGCCTCCCGATTTTACCGGGGATCAATATCTCAAGAGTATCCTCGTGGAAATCTAGCAGACATGTGGGCTCAATGTCCACCCTCGGACACAGCAGCGCCTGCTGACTCCAACTTTTTGTATGAGGCCTATTCCAAGCCGCGCTCCTCGTTATCCGGAATCTCCACATCAGGCTCCGGAATCTGATCGAGACGAAACTTGAACCGGTTCTGCTGGAGCATCACGTCGAGCCGCTCTCGAATATCCTGCGGCGCCGCGGCCTTGTCTTGATCATTATCCCATGGCCCTTCAAAGACGATCTCCCCTTCCACATCTCTGACGGTAACTTCCTTGCCACCATCCGTCGTTTTTAGAACGACACTTCCGTGCTCATCCACGAACTTGACGCTGCTCGAGGATTTAAAGTTAAA
>DFWB01000317.1:602-2904 GCA_002380675.1 Akkermansiaceae bacterium UBA4145 | reverse complement strand
AAGTCAAGCTTGAGCCCTCCTCCCCCGCGTTCCATCTCCCGCAGCTGCTTCTCAAATCTCTTCATATGACCTTCCAGCTCTCGCTGAAAGTCTTCGCCTCCACCCGGAATCAAATCGCCGATACCGCCTGGCAGTTCGGGAAGGTCTCCAAACGGAAATCCCAAAGGCTGATCGCCTCGTGGATTTCCACGCGGCATCTCCGGGTCGTCCTTCGGACGTTCCGCCATTTCTACCTCTCGCTCTCCCTTTCCTCCCTGAACGATCACCTGCAAATTCACCTTGTCGCCGGGGCTGTGGCCCTGAATCGCTTCTCGCAGATCCTGCTGACTGGAAACCGCCTTTCCTTCAACTGCGAGCAGAATGTCGTGCTGGCGTAACCCCGCCTTTGAAGCCGGACTGTCCGGAGCCACATAGTCAAGAACCACCCCTTCCTCCACATCCAGATGGATCCGAAGAGTCTCACTGACTGGCTTCGTCAGAACTCCAAGCCAGGCTGCTTTCCCATGCTTTTCCTGCGGCAGCACCTCAGCACCACCTTCCGCGCCTTCTTCCTTAATCCCGTTATCAACCTGTTCGACGGGCACGCGCGGCTTGTCTGAATCAAGAGACTTGGGTCGCTCGATACCGAATAGCGAGGAACCGCAGAGCATAACCGAAAACGAAATAAGAACTGGAACCTTCATGTATGATAAATTGTGTCTGATACAGGCAGCGTCATCCGCGCAGCCTCTTGTTTAATTCACTGTCAAAAATCGATCACGAGAATAATTCAGGAATCGTCCCGGTGCTGTTTGAGCACCGCCTCACCAGATTTATTGGGTAGATGCATCACGAAGAATCTCTTCGTCGACTCAGGAAGCCCTCTTCCTTGTGAATGTGATGACAAAAGGGGCAGGTTCAAAGGCGCTCCTTTGCCAACCAGAAACCTGCTTCTGGACAATTTCTTCATCAGTCTGTCGGGGCTGGCACCAACCGGTAGTTCACGGAGGGCACCTCAAGATGAAATTCTTCGCCTCCCGGACTCGAAAACATGACCCGGTCGACAAGATCCACCCGCATCAGCCGTAGTGGCATTGCTCCATTGGGAATAATCACGTTTCTCTCCGTTGCATCAACGATTGTCCTCTTTGCGGTCTTGGGTGCCAACTCAATCGTTTGCACTGTACCGGGCGGGAGCGTCACTCCCGACGCCTTACTGCTTTCGTCATTCTCCGACCGATTACTCGCGATCCCGGTTGGAAGCGGCTCAGGAATCAGCACCATGCCCGCAACCGCACCCAGCAGTGCCATCCCAGCAACCGCTGCCCAAAGAGGCTTTCCACTCTTTTGTTCCTGTGAGATGCCCTTTTCTTCAACCCGAGGAAAAGGCACCACCTTAGCCTCCTCATCCTGCCAGGAAACATCCTTCCACCCTTCCATTGCAGCCTCCATCCTGCTGATCATCCCCTCGGGCATACTCCC
The DNA here is from genome assembly GCA_002380675.1 of Akkermansiaceae bacterium UBA4145. GTDB lineage: Bacteria > Verrucomicrobiota > Verrucomicrobiia > Verrucomicrobiales > Akkermansiaceae > Roseibacillus_B. The sequence goes on along the minus strand of DFWB01000317.1, from coordinate 1,443 downwards.
CGGGGCCATGCGCTCGAGCTCAGCTTCCATTTTCTGCAACTCCGGGTCCATTGTGCTGTCAGTGATCGGGAACAATCCCAATATCGGGATTTATCTGGGTTGTCGTCACTTAAAGATCTCCCCGGAATCTCGCACCGGACAGCTTCTTTTTTAACGCGTCAATACCATAGCGATACCGGGAGGCCACCGTGTTCATGGAAATCTCTAAAATATCACCAATCTCAGCAAATGTCCGCCCGCCCCATATTTTCATCAGAATGACCTCCGAAAACTTGCCCGGAAGCCCTTTCAAGGCTGCTTCCAGCAGGAGCCGCCGCTCATCGTCATACCCCGCGCACTCAAACCAGTCCTCGTCCGGGCCGTCTTGAAGTGCGCGATCTTCGACGACAATATCCTCCCTCCGTTTCCTCCGGTCATTTCGCCGCCCAAGATCAATGGCCTCTCTTCGGATCTGGGTATAAAGAAATGGCATCCACGCCTTCTGCCCACCAACGAAACTGCCTTCCTCTACCTTCCGAGCCAGCTTGACCAGAGCCTCCTGAAGAACATCCTCGGCATCTTCCGGTCGCCGCGTCTGCTGACGGGCGAACAGAAGCAGTCTGGACCCGTTTTCACGGAGCCACTCACGCCAGTAAGAACTGTCTTCCTTCCTTACATACATACCAGTATGGACCATGGATTTGCTGCAATCTAACTGATTTCATCCGACTTCTCAACATCTCTCTGCGCTTTCGTCAGCCATTTCCCGGTTGGCGATCCTTCCGTTGCGATCAGGTCTTCAGGCGACCCCACGGCCACCACATTGCCCCCGTGCCGCCCCCCTCCCGGCCCAAGGTCAATT
>DFWB01000317.1:0-495 GCA_002380675.1 Akkermansiaceae bacterium UBA4145 | reverse complement strand
CCCGCCAGTAAGAGCTCTCTTCCTTCCTCACATACATACCAACATGGTCCATGAATTTGCTGTAAACTAGCTGATATTCTTTGACTTCTCAACCTCTCTCTCAGCTTTCGCAAGCCATTTTCCGGTTGGAGACCCCTCCGTTGCGATCAGATCCCCGGGCGACCCCACGGCGACAACCTCGCCCCCGTGCCGCCCCCCTCCTGGCCCGAGGTCGATGACCCAATCAGAAGCTGCCACTATCTCCATATTATGCTCAATCACTACCACTGAGTGTCCCGCATCCCTCAGACGCTGCAATACTCCGAGCAGAACTATCACATCATCATGGTGCAATCCGGTCGTAGGCTCATCGAGAAGATAAAGCACTCCTTCCTGAGAAGTCTTGGCGAGTTCTGCCGCTAACTTAATACGCTGAGCTTCTCCTCCCGACAAAGTATTCGCTGACTGCCCCAGCCTGAGATAACCCAGCCCCACCTCGCAGAGAGCCGATAGCAA
>DFWB01000146.1 GCA_002380675.1 Akkermansiaceae bacterium UBA4145 | reverse complement strand
TCTAGTCACCCGTAATGGCCTTAGTCTGAGATTCGTTGAGGAGCAGGCTCGTCCGATGGGGCGGAATGCGGCTGGCGTAGCTGGGATCAAGCCCGTAGGTGATGATGTTCTGGTAGGTCTGGCTCTGGTCAGCGATCAGAGCACTCTCCTCGTTGCCTCTGAGAATGGAATTGGGAAGCGGACGTCTTTCGCTGAATATCGAAGCCAAAGCCGTGGGGGGAAGGGGATTATCACCATGAAGGTAACGGAGAAAACTGGTGCTGTTGTTGGGGCGGTGGCTGTTGAAGAAGAGGACGAATTAATGCTGATGACTACGGGTGGGCAGAGTATCCGGATACGCTGTTCGGAGATCCGTGAAACCGGTAGAAATGCTCAAGGGGTCAAGCTGGTGACCTTGCGAGGAGAAGAGCGCTTGCAGGATATCGCCAAGGTACTGTCAGGAGAAGAAGCCGAGGAGGCCGAGGAGGATAGTGAGGCCGGGGGTGAGGATGCAGGAGATGTCTCAGAGGGGTAAGATTTGAAGGTTTTGATGAAGGAGCCGATGGTAAACCTGTGCCGACAAGGTTTCATATTCAAAAAGGCACCTGAACCGGGGAGAATTGGTAACCTAGATGGTATATTGCCATCGGCCGTCCAGAATGTTTCAATCTCCGGGCACACTTACATGAAAACTAATCGTTCTGCTTCTTTCATGCTCGCCGCGGCTATCTCTGCATCGTTTTTTTGCGGACAGGATTTATTTGCGCAAGATGAGAAAAAGCGTGATAGGGCTCTTCGCATTCTGGCCGTTGGACAGGAGCCTCCGTGGCGGGAGGTGATTCAAGGGGGGCGGCGGGTTCAGGTCGCGCCACCGCTGGGATCTCTTCCACCCGGCCGGCTGCAGCTTTCCAGCGATGACGGGGTTGAGTTGGGAGAGGCCATTGCGGTGAAGTTGAATCAGATTTCAAGTGTCATGGCGGTGACCCCAGGCGCTGTGCCCCTTCGCGGTGTTGGAGAGGGCGGCCTTGATTCAAAGGCATGGTGTAATCTTAAGTTTCCCAATGTATCCGCAGGTCTTGCAATTCTTTGGCGTGATCCTGCCAAGGGCAAGTGGACAGACGGATGCAAAGGCCTCTTTCTCAGGGATGATGTGGGGTCGAGTGGGTTCCCTGCGGGCCGTGTTCGGATTGTCAACGTTTCAAAGTTTGCTCTGGGTCTACAATTAGGTGCCGAAAAAGGTTTGCTGAAGCCCGGAGCAAGTATCATTCGAGCGGGTAAGTCAGGAGTGTTTGATAAGGTGCCCATCGAGCTTTCCGTGAAGGATAAGAGTGGACGCTGGGTGAAGGTTCTCTCCCAGCAGATTAATCAGAGGTCCGAGCATCGGACTCATGTTGTGCTCTACACGAATGATGGAGAGGCGCCAAGTCGCCCTGTTGGAGCAGTAGTCCTGCGGGAGACTGCCCGGACTCCTGCGGTCCGAAAGGCCCGTTAATTCAGAGTCTTTCGAGGTGGGATTCTGCTCTGGCTTGTAGCGGAAACACGAAAAGATCCGTCCGTAGGGGCGGATGGAGCCGGTTAAGTGTAAATATCGAGTGGCCAGTATTGACGGCTCGGGTAGTGCTTGGTTAATTGCCGCGCCCTAATTCAGGGCGCAACACCACCACTGCTATGTCTAAATATGCAATTAATGGATTCGGCCGGATCGGTCGGATGGTCCTTCGCCGATTGGCGGAGAAAGGAGAACTGGATAAAGTCGTGGCGGTCAATGACCTCACCGATAATAAGACTCTCGCCCACCTCTTCAAATATGACTCAAGTCAGGGTATTTTCGATGCAGAGGTAAGTCACGATGATGAGTCTTTCACGATTAATGGGCATCGCATCAAGGCTTCGGCAGAGCGTGATCCTGCAGCGTTACCATGGGGAGACAACGATGTTGACGTGGTTCTTGAATCAACCGGATTCTTTGTGGACCGCGGTGGGGCTGGCAAACATCTCGAGGCTGGTGCAAAAAAAGTTCTGATCTCGGCTCCTGCCAAGGACCCAGATCTCACCATGTGTCTGGGAATTAATGATGACCTCTATGATGCCGACGAGCATCACATTGTTTCGAATGCTTCGTGCACGACGAACTGTCTCGCCCCCATGGTCAAGGTCCTGCATGACAAATGGGGAATCGAGCGCGGTTTCATGAGCACTATTCACAGTTACACAGGAGACCAGAACCTCCTCGATGCTCCGCATGGGGATCTGCGGCGAGCTCGTTCTGCAGCGGTGAGTATTGTGCCTTCCTCTACGGGAGCTGCGAGAGCCATCGGGCTCGTTATTCCTGAGTTGCAAGGGAAGCTTAATGGAGGAGCATTTCGTGTTCCTACTCCAACTGGATCTCTCACTGATTTCGTGGCAGAGTTGAAGGATGGGGTTTCAGTGACTGCAGAGGAAGTAAATGCGGCCTTTCAGGCTGCTGCTAGTGAGGGCCCAATGGCGAGTGTTCTTGAGTATAGCGAAGAGCCGTTAGTTCTTGCGGACGTTGTTGGAAATCCCCACAGCTCCATCTTCGACTCAGGTCTTACCACAGTCCTTGAAGGGAATATGGTCAAAGTATGTTCCTGGTATGATAACGAGTGGGGTTACTC
>DFWB01000220.1:8354-12877 GCA_002380675.1 Akkermansiaceae bacterium UBA4145 | reverse complement strand
TACGCCATGATCGCGAGGGTTCTGAGTCGCGAGCTTCTTGGAGAAGAGACGTATGCGAAACTGGATTTTGCGCGTGCGGAGGTCGTGGCCCAGGAGGTCCGGAGAAAGGCGCAACATGTGGCCTCAGTTGTGCGACCAGTAAATACCGTTCTTTACTTCGGGGTTCGGGGGAGGGCCCATGAGTATGATGCTGAGATTCCTCGCTTCCATGAGCTGATTTCTCGATCCGATGCGTTGATCCACGCCATGATCGCGGATCGCTCGATGGAGTTCAATCCAGCTCCGCTGACTCTTCCTCCCCTCGTTGAGAGAACCCCGGCCAAGCTGCCGTCACCGGATGAGATGCTCAAATCGTTCCGTGTTGCAGACGGTTACGAAGTGAACCTTTTTGCCTCTGAGAAGGAATTTCCTGAGCTACGGAACCCGGAGCAGATCGCCTTTGACTCCAGAGGGCGCCTCTGGGTTGTGACGATGCCGTCTTTCCCCGGCACTATTCCAGGTGATGTTCCCCATGATAAAATTCTTATCCTGGAGGATACGGATCGTGATGGGAGAGCGGACAAGTCGACGGTCTTCGCGGATCGTCTCACTGTTCCTGACGGGTTGGCCTTTTATGAGGATGGGGTGATTATCTCTCATCAGCCGCGACTTGTCTTCATGAGGGACCGGGACGGGGATGGAAAGGCCGACGAAACGAGGGAGATCCTGCGGGGTATCGATGTGACTGATGCGCACCACGGGGGGATGATCGCAATGGGACCGATGGGGCATGTCATTTTTTGTGATGGAGTGTTTCACCGCTCGCAACTGGAAACGCCCCATGGGGTAACCCGGGGTGTCGATGCCACCACCTACCGGCTAGACCTGCGCAGAGGTACTGTAGAGCGCGAATACCAGACCCTGACGCCCAATCCATGGAAGGTGACCTGGGATCGCTGGGGTAATCTTTTTCAGATGTATGGAGATGGGTTTGTTCAGGATAGCCATGCTATCCCGTGGAGTCCGTTCGGGGTCTACCATCCGTTCCGTCGGGCGATTTCCATTGCCTATGGGAAGGGTTCGGCTGCCTGTGTCATTTCGAGTCCTCATTTTCCTGATGAGTATCAGCAGGGGATGGCCTCTGCGGTTCTTTTGAGGAAGTGCTTCGTCTCGATTTCAAAGCACCGGGCGGATGGAGCCTATTATAAGGCGAGTGACCGGCTCGATCTTCTGTCTTCGCCCAGTGACCTCTTCCGGCCGGTTGATATCGCCTTCGGCTTTGATGGAGCGATGTATGTCTCGGACTTCTGCACTCGGATTATTGGTCATGCCCAGAACTCAATGCGGGATCCCCGCTGGGACCCTCATACCGGGCGGATCTGGCGAATCACTCACACCGGAAAACCATTGGTCAGCAGCTGGCCACGTCTTGAGGGGGCGTCCTCCCGGCAGCTTCTGTCTCTCCTTGAACATCCCCAGGATCTGATCCGGGATCATGCCAGGCGGAAACTGCGGCATACCCCGGGAGTGGTGAAGATCGTTGATTCGTGGCTGCAGGAGCAGGAGAGCGATGAGATTATCCTCGAGGGACTCTGGATCCTGCACGATCATGGGGAGGTGCGGCAAGCCCTCCTGGAGAGGCTGATGAGCTCTCCCGATTATCGAATCCGGGCAGCGGCAACTCATCTTATACGCTTTCAGGAAGGACAGCTGGAAAAGGCTCACGGCCTGTTACTGCGAATGTCCCGGGATGCTCACCCCAGAGTTCGTGCTGAGGTGATTCACGTGGTTTCCCACCTTCAACAGAAAGATCAGTCTTATGTAGCCCTCCTCGGGGAAGTAGATGTCTCCGAAAGCAAGGAGCTTCAGACTATTCTGGAGGATGCCAGTCATGGTGTCAGTTCGGGGATGGGCCCCGAGATTCCCGTCCTGCAGAAACCTGAAGAGAGTAAACTGGGTCTCTGGCTACTCGAGGAGGATGGGCAGAAGGAACGGTTCTTTTCCTTCGGGACCAAGGCCGGATCTTTCGGAACGATGCGGACCTTTGTTCGCTCTCCGGAAAGAAGGAAGGCACTTCTGTCGATCAGGCATAGTTACGTGAAGGTCTTCCTGAATGGGACCCCGGTTATCTCCTCGGCTAACTGGTGGAGTTCTGATTGGAATGTTCAGGTTGAACTGCAGGAGGGAATCAACCAGATAGAGGTAAAGTATGTGAAGGGGCGAGGCGCCGGGGGATATGCCCCCCTGTATCTCTATGATCCGCTCGGTGCCCCGGTAGACGGGTTGGTGATGGCGGAGACGGAGGAGCAACTGCGAGCGATGTTTGCCGAGCATGAACAGCTTCACGGGCTGAAGGGTTCTGTGATTCGTGTCAGCGCAGTACCGAATCAGTTGGCCTTTTTTCCAAGAGAGTTCCGTCTTAAAGCGGGGGCTGCTGTTCGAATTTGCTTCCAGAACCCGGATCTTCAGATTCACAACATGGTGGTCGTCAGGCCCGGAGCAGAAGAGGAAATTGGTCTGCTGGCGGACCAGATGGCTCAAGATCCAGACGCGATGGAAAGAGCGTTTGTTCCGGACTCCGATAAGGTGATCTGGGCAACTCCTCTGGTGAACGGAAAGGGGCAGGTAGAACAAGAGTTTACCGCTCCGGAGCAACCTGGGCGCTACCCGTTCCTATGTACGTTTCCGGGACACTGGAGGGTAATGAAGGGCGTGCTGGTTGTGGAGTGAGCGAGGCCCTGAAGGACTTTTTCTAGAAGTAAAATGAGCAGCGCTGGCAAGGCTTCTCAGTGCTCAGATGAAGCATCTGTCGGAAGGAAGCCTTCTCTGGTGGCCAGATGCTCGGACAGGGCGAGAGCCCAGTCGGTCCAGGATTCTCCATGATCCTCTTCAAGAAATTCCCGAAGTTCCGCAAGGGCCGTCGTGCGGAGACCGGTCGCTCCGTTGTCTCTGCGTGCCAACTCGAGGAGAATAGGTAACCGGATGAAGGGAGGGCGAAGTTCAATCGTATCGTATATGAACGTCAGGAGGCTGTCGCCATGCTCCTGATCGTCTTGTTCCAGAAGATCCCTCACTGCGAGCGCGAGTTTTTCGTCAGGGAGGAGGTGAAGTTCCTCGACTTGTTTTTCCAGCGGAGCCTCCTTTCGCGGCGAGGTCGCAGTATCGCCACGGTGGGGGATGAAAAAAGATACCTGTTTGCGGCCAGACTTTTGCTGGATCTCAGATCCTTCAGGGGCTGGTTCGTCCTTTCCACACGCTGAGAGCAGAAGTGCGGAAAGGACGTGAAGTGACCAGCGCCGGTTCATGGTGTCATGGGCTGCCCCGGGTTGCCCACGGGGCAGATTAAATGCTGGAAGGTTTCAATTTTTTGTGGCTGAGCCTTCGGCGGGGACTTCCTCGAGGATCTCCTCTTCCGAGATGTCGCCTTCTTCGCCCTTGGTTGTTTCGTTGTCAGACGGACCTCCGTTGTCCTCTCCAGTATCGGCATCCCCGGGATTGTCCCCTTCAGCCTCGTTGTCTCCTTCTTCTGGCAGGAGAACCCCATGGATGAGGTGAACGAGCCCATTGTCCGCTTCGAGGTTTGTGGCGAGAACCCGGGTGCCGTTCACCCTGATAACCCGGTAAGGGGTCCGCCACCACCAGAAGCGGATCCGCTGGGAGGTGATCTCGAGATCGGTCCCAAGCAGAGTTGTTGCGCTACCATCCTCGACGAGGTCGCCTGCGGTTTGGCTTCCGGGAATGACATGATTCAGGAGGATGTCTCGCAGTGTTCCTTCCGGGGTCTCAAGTAGTGCTTCGAGAGTTCCCTCCGAGAGGGAGTTGAAGGCCCGGTTGACAGGAGCGAGGACAGTCAGGTCTGAGCTCGTATCAGCGAGGGCCGTGGCAAGGCCGGCGGCATCAGCAGCCACGAGGAGAGTGCTCAGGTAAGGTTTGCTGGCCACCAAATCTGCGACCGTGAAGGACTCTCGGGCAATGACGTTTCCAACGACATGGAGAACGCCGTTCTGGGCCTTGAGATCTGTTTCAACCACTGGGGCTCCGTTGATAGTCACCTCGCCATCTACGATACGGACCGTGAGCCGGTCACCGGAAAGGCTTTCGAGCACCTGTCCGTCACTGAGCCGATCGGCTTCAAGGCGACCAGCTACTACGTGCAGGCTCAGGATTTCGGCGAGGGCGCCGGTCGGATCTGCGAGAAGGGCGTCAAGGGTGCCTTCCGGAAGTGCGGCGAAGGCGGCATTGTCAGGGGCAAAGATGGTGAAAGCCGGCCACCTCTGGGTGGTGTCAAAGGTTGAAGCGAGTTCCGCGGCATTCAGGGCGGTGACCAAGGTTGAAAGTTCCTCGCGGGAGCTTGCGATGTCGACAAGGGACTGGGGTGCGGGAGGAACGAGGACGCCTCCAACGACGTGAATGATGCCATTGCTCGCGACAATATCGACTGCCTCGAGAGGCTCGCCTGCGATGCTGAATCCTGTTGGAGCATCCGGGTCCCCCGCCAGTGGAAGACTTAATCCAAGGACAGTTTGGGCTGAGCCGTCCTCGAC
>DFWB01000220.1:0-7977 GCA_002380675.1 Akkermansiaceae bacterium UBA4145 | reverse complement strand
CGAAGAAGCCTCCGGTCAGCCTGCACAGCCTCGAGAGTCTCTTCCCCAAGGGCTTCGAAGGCGGCGTTGGTCGGAGCAAAAACGGTTAGGTTGTAATGCTCGCTGTCGAGCGCACGGGCGATACCTGCCTGCTCCACAAGGGAGGCAAGAATCGAAAAGTCTGGATTGTCAGCTGCAATTTCCAGAATAGTTGGGACCTGCTGGTAGCCGGGATCCAGAACCTCGTTAATCGTGTGAATGATCCCGTTGTCGGCGCGGAGGTTTGCACGGGTAATGACTGCGTCATCTATGGTGACGGTGCGATAGAATCCCCAGAAAAAGCTCTGGACGCTGATATCGATTCCGTTGCCGGCCAGGAGTGTATCGGTGGCTCCCGACTCAAAATCTCGAAACGAAATGCGCTCCGGAATGACGTGGTAGGTCAGGACGCTTGTGAGGGCCTCCCTGTCGGCAAGCAGGGCCGCAAGATCATCTTCTGAAATCCTGGCAAAGGCATCATTGGTCGGGGCGAGGATGGTGATGTCTTCAGCGGATGCGAGTGCGTCCGCTAGACCTGCTTCGGTCACTGCGGTAACCAGGGTGGAGAACTCTGGTCTTTCGGCCAGCTTCTCTACAATATTGTCAGCATTCGCAGACAGTGCGAGACCTGCTGCGAATGCCCCGCCAAGGAGAGACCTGAGGCGGAGGATGTTTGGGTATTTCATTGTGTTGTAGAAGTTTCAGGCCGCGGAGAATCAAGAGAATCTGTGAAAGTGTCCAAGCCCGGATCTTAGGAAGCTACGAGTCGCTTTCTGGAAATCAAATTTGGTGAAGGGGAAATATCGAGATGCCTGGGAGGATCGATCCATCGGCAAGCCGAATAGGTAAAATTACCGTCTTTCCGGGCGATTTTAGAGGTAGGCTTGGTATCGGGAGGGAGGTGGGCGGCAAAAGACCTTGGATCTCGTAAAAAGGAAACCTACCGGGTTGGAGTATTTCTGTAGGTGGTGCTCACGCAGTTGTTCGATAGATCCGGGTGAGAGAGCTCGAGCTTTACGGTCTTTTGATGAGAATTGCGGATGCCCGTTTGGTGCAGGGGCTGGCTACAGGGGCAATTCTCAGGCAGGTGAACGAAGCCGGAACGGTATCTGCCCGCCGGGTAGGAAAGCGATACGGCAAGGATGCTGAGTCAGGAGCCTCTGTCAGAGGATCGTGTGAGTATTCCCCTAAGCTTGGCACTTGAAAAATGATCTTTCGGAGTCTCCAATGAGGAGTCCACTATGAGGCTACCCATTACCGTCTTAGTGCTCCTGACCCAGGGCGCCGCTCTCTCGCTGGTGCAGGCCGAAGAATTGACGTCTGAACAGACAGAATTTTTCGAGAAGAAAATTCGCCCCGTTCTGGCGGAGACTTGCTACGAGTGTCACAACAGTATCGATAAGAAAAAGGGGGACCTGGCCTTGGACTGGAGGGAGCCTCTGACTGAGTCCGGAGTGATCGTCCCGGGAAACCCCGAGGAGAGTGCCCTCATCAAGGCAATCAGGCATGAGGGCGATTATGATCCGATGCCGTCGAAGGGGCCCAAGCTGGCCAAGCTGATTATCAAGAACTTTGAGGACTGGGTTCGGATGGGAGCTCCAGACCCCCGGGTGATAAAGCCTACCAAGGAGGAGTTGGCAAGTCAGGTGGACTGGGACGCAGTCCGCGACAAGAGGTCTGAGTGGTGGTCGTTCCAGCCTATCGTGAAGGAAGATCCTCCGCAGGCGGATGCCGCCGAGTGGAATAAGACGGAGATTGACCGGTTCATTCACGCTGGCCTGCGGGAGAGCGGCCTTGAGCCACAAGATGTTGCTGAACCGGGTACGCTGGTGCGGCGTCTTCACCTGATCCTTACAGGACTTCCTCCTAAGCCAGAAGAGGTGGAGGCCTTTGTGAAGAATCCCACTGAGGAGGCCTACGAGGCACTAGTCGACCGACTGTTGTCCTCGGGGGCCTATGGAGAACGCTGGGGGCGCTACTGGCTTGACTGGTTCCGTTATGCGGAGTCATACGGAAGTGAGGGGGATCCGAATGTGCCCTATGCAGGCCGTTACCGGGATTATGTGATCCGATCTCTTAACGAGGACGTGCCCTATAATCAGCTGCTGCGCGAAGCGGTTGCAGGTGACCTGATGGAGAAGCCCCGAGTCAACGAGAAGGAGGGGCTCAATGAGAGCGCGATTGGACCTGCCCATTTCCGCATGGTTCCGCACGGATTTGGAGTCACTGATGCTTACGACGAGCAGATTACTTTTACGGATAACGCTGTGGATGTGCTGACAAAGGCCACCATGGGATTGACCGTATCTTGTGCGCGTTGCCACAACCACAAGTTCGACCCGATCAGCCAGAAGGATTACTACAAGTTCTATGGGATGGTCGTGAGTAGCCGGCCAGCAATCGTCAACGTAGATTCCCCAAAATTAAGGGACCTGCACCGGAAGGAGCTTCTCGAACTCAAGGAGCAGATCCGTTCTTCCCTTGTTTCATACTGGATGGAACAGGTGGATTCTGCCCTCGAAAAACTGTGGGGCGACAAGCTGGACAAGATTCCGGATACCGATCCCCTTGCTGGGTGGGCGAAGTTACGGGACAGGAAGCCTGAGGAACTGGTCCGGGAGCTGGAAGGCATGAGTAAGCGGCATGAAGAGGGAATGGCTCATAATGAACAGGTAAAGAGTAATGCTACTTTCTACGCAGATCTCCGGGAGCAGGCTGGCTATGATCGGTGGTTCAAGAGTGGTAATGGTCTTGGCGATTCGGTCAGCCCAGCAGGTTCATTCGTGGTGGCTCCGGAAGGGGGACGTGCCTTGAAGGGAATCTACCCCGCTGGGGTCTATTCCCATATGCTGTCAGACAAGCACAGTGCTACCCTGAGTTCGGTTTTTCATCTCGCCAAGGGAGGTCGCAATTCTATCCGGGCAATGGGGGACGGATCGATAGCGCGATTTACCCTCCGAAGCTATCCTCTCTCCCATGGGGGACTTCACCCGACTCCAGGACTAAGGCCCCAGATGAGTTGGGTGAACTTGAACAAATACAGGTATTGGAACGGGGAAAAGGGCTATTACCAGATCAATACCTCTTCGGATTCTACTTTCAGGAATGGAGGAAACGCACGCTCGTGGTTCGGGGTCTTCGAAGTGTATGCGGGAGACGAGGCGATGCGGGAGCTTGGTGCGCCAATGGTGGCGTTGCCCGGAGACCTGAGCTCGATCAGGGACCGTAAGTCGCTTGAAGGTTTTTACCGTCGTTCGCTGGTGGATGGGTTGAATGGTTGGAGGAATCTGAAGATGAACGATGCTCAGGCCCTTCTTCTGAACTCGATGGTGAGCAGGGGCTTTCTGCCAAGTGAAGTGGCCGGGCTTCCCGGAAAGTTGAAAACCCTCGTGGAGAGATATCGCAGTCTGGAAGCGGAGATTCGAAATCCAGCTCGGGTGCCCGGGGTCATGAATGGGGAGCCTTGGGACCAGCCTCTGCTGGATCGGGGTGATTATAAGAAAGAAGGAGAGGCGGTAGAGCGAGGCTTTCTGGAAGTGTTCGGGGGTCGAACTTATACCAAGACCGGAAGCGGGCGCCGGGAGTTGGCAGAGGACATTGTAGGGAAGGATAATACTCTCACGACCCGGGTCATAGTGAACCGGCTATGGCACCATGTCTTTGGGCGGGGCCTCGTTGCCTCAGCAGACAATTTTGGACGGTTGGGGAGCAAGCCATCTCATCCGGGACTCCTTGACTATCTTGCCGTGGATTTTCGTGAGAATGGATGGTTGATGAAGCGTACGGTCCGTCAGCTGGTCATGAGTCGGGCTTTCCGCTCTGCCAGCACGGTGCCGGCTGCAAACAGGGGTAAGGATGATGCTAATCTTCAATTGGCCTATTACACCCCGCGGCGTCTCGACGCGGAAGCGGTGCTGGATACTATCCGTTTTGTGGCCGCTAACGAGGCTGGTCAGCGTGCGGTCTACACCAACCAGAAACGTAACGGGCTCAACCGGTTTCTCACGGCCTTTAACTACCCGATTCCTACGAGCACAGTGGGAGTTCGCAATGTAACCAATGTTCCTGCGCAGGCTCTTATGCTGATGAATGGGGAGACTACCAAAAGAGCTGCCCAGCAATGGAGTGACCGGGTGAAAGGTGATCCTTCCCTGAAGTCGGATCGGGAGAGAATACAGAGATTTTTCATGCAGGCCTACGCGCGTCCGGCAAGTGAAGAAGAGGTCACGGCCTGTCTTGATTATCTCTCCGGGAAAGTGAGTGATAAACTACCGAAGCTCGTCAAGGAGCAGGAAGATCTCAAGAAGAAGCTTGTGGATCTGCGGCGTGGTCGGGAGCAGAAAATTGCTCCCGTGCAGTCCCGGCTGCAAGCAGAGGTTGATGCAAGGAATGCAGCCCAGAAGGAACAGGGGGAAGTCCAGATCGATCTCAAGCCGTTCGCGCGCTGGGACTTTGAAGGGGACACCAAGGACTCGAGCGGAGGAATGCACGGGGAATCCAAGGGAGCGGCCAAGGTGATCGATGGATCCATGTTCCTGAGAGGGGGAGGTGTCTGGACGAGCCCGATCTCGAAGGATCTCCGAGAATTCAGCCTCGAAGTTCAGCTACAGTTGGACAATGGAAACCAGGCCGGAGGGGGAGCGATGAGTCTGCAGAGATCCGACGGCAAGGTATTTGATGGCATCGTCTATGCGGAGGTGTCTCCCAAGACCTGGCTCACTGGAAGCGACAAACATGCTCGTACGGCACCCTTTGGGGGGAGCGAGGATATGGAAGCCGACAAGCGGCCCGTCCGTATAATCATGGTCTACAAGGAAGACGGCACAACTATCGCCTACCGTGACGGTAAACCGTATGGGAAACCGATCAACAAGGGCAGGGTGGAGTATCAGAAGGGCAAAGCGCAGGTTGTCTTCGGCTCCCGGCACGGTCTTTCCCCGGGTGGGCGTGGCAGGTCCCTCACGGGCCGCATCTTCGAGGCGAGGCTTTATGACCGGGCACTCACGCCGCAGGAAGCAGCGGCAGCTTCTTCCGGAACCCTGCTGGAGGTGGTAACAGACGGCTTGCTGGCAGAGGCCATGACTCCTGAGCAGAAAAAGGCTGTTGAGCGTCTAGATGGAGAGATTGCCTTTCTTGAACAGCAGCTCGCAGAGGTTGACCAAGAAATTGAAAGCACCCGGGAGGCTCTCAATGTGGGCGGAGACCCTTATTTCAAGATTGCGCACGCGATTCTCAATTCCAAGGAACTGATTTATGTCTACTGAGCCCAACATTCACCCTGATGACCCGGTCCGGTCTATGCTGGCTGGTGACCGCCGAGAATTTCTCAAGCTGACTTCAAGTGGGGTCAGCGCTCTCGCGCTCTCAAGTCTCCTCAACAAGGGATCCGCAGCTACAATTGGTGCCGCAGTGCCTAAGTTGCACCACCAGCAGAAGGCCAAGTCGGTTATCCTGTGCTACATGTCTGGTGGGTTTTCCCACGTGGATTCGTTTGACCCGAAGCCGAAGCTCAAAGAGATGCATGGAAAGCCACTGCCAATGACTATCGAACGTACTCAGTTTGATGCGAACGGCAATATCATGGCTTCGCCCTGGGAGGCGAAAAAGTGGGGGCAATCGGGGTTGGAGATGACGGACATGTTTCCCAAGATAGCGGAACGTGCGGATGACCTCGCTATTGTGCGCTCGATGACGGCCAAGTTCAGTGAGCACTCTCAGGGAAATTTTTTCATGCATACCGGCTTCCCCTTCCTGGGCTATCCCAGTGCCGGTTCATGGGTGACTTACGGATGCGGAACAGAGAATCCAAACCTGCCGGGGTATGTTGTTCTGCGCTCTAACAAGGCCTCTATTCCGCATGGTGGAGTGAGTATCTTTGGTAATGCCTTTTTGCCTGCCACCACTCAGGGATCCATTTTCAACATCACGGACAAGCAGGCAGTTCCCAACATCAATCCTGCCATGCTCAAAGCGGAGCAGCGCCGGGCGCTGGACCTCATAGGAACACTGGATCGGCGCTTTTCGGAGCGGACGGCGGCAAAGGATGCGGTCATCTCATCAATCCGGAATGCGGAGACGGCCTTCCTTATGCAGCAGGCGGTTCCTGAATTAACAGATATCAGTAAGGAAAGTGAGGCTACTCGTGAGATGTATGGGATTGATAGCAAGGACGCCAACAAGGCTCAATATGCACGGCAATGTCTCATGGCCCGACGCTTGGTAGAGCGGGGCGTGCGCTTTGTGGAGCTTTCATGTGCCAGCTACGGAATTGGAGCGGGAGGCGGAGGAAACCCGTGGGACCAGCATGGGGACCTGAAGCGTGGCCATGGTGCGATGGCAGGTCAAGTCGATGGCCCAATTGCGGCTCTCCTCAAAGACCTTGGTGAGCGTGGGATGCTGGAGGAAACGTTGGTAGTCTTTACCGGAGAGTTTGGACGCACTCCCTTCTCACAGGGGTCGAGCGGGCGCGATCATGACCCATTCGGATTCAGCGTCTGGTTGGCTGGTGGTGGTATGAAGGGAGGAACCGCGCACGGTGCGACCGATGAGTTTGGCTATAAGGCTGCAAAGGATATTTCGACAGTTTACGACCTTTGGGCGACCGTATTACACCAGCTGGGAATCGATCATGAGAAGCTGACCTTCCGGTGGAGTGGACGGGATCTCAGGCTCACAGACGTCCACGGTCACGTCTGGAAGAACCTGGTGTGACAAAGTTCTTTATGGAGCGAGTCTGAATCTCCTGTGTGGTTCCGGGGCCCTGGCGGCAGTATTTGAGAGGTGGGAAAGCCGCTCCGGCCCGTATAACCAATTGCTAGAAGCTGTATCCGAGGCCCAGTCCCGCGCTGAATCCACTGAGGTCCACATCGAATACGCTTCCTCCAACACTACCGTTCAGGTCTTCCGTGTGGTCGTGACGCAGGTTGACTTCAAGGGACCAGCTTTCGTTGAGCTGATATCCGGCAGAGGCTTGGAGGTAAAAGCCCCAGAGAATTGAACTGCCGATATTGTCAGCGGAAGAGCTGTCGATAACCACAGGAGCACCATTGTTCATCTGCTGGAGGAGTTGATTGCTGCGCATTGCTTTCCACGATGCAACATTGAGCGCAATGCCAGCTCCCAATGAGGCATGAAATCGGTTGTCGAACCGGTAGGAGGCCTCTGCGCCGAACGCCAGACTCCATGTATCAAGATCGAGTGATTCGTCGATGGTATCGTTCCACAGCGCAATGTCTGAGGTTCGCAGGGTGGGTGTGAAGAGTCGACTGCCGGCCACCGGTTGGTTAGGGACCAGTGGGGCGACGATGTTCGGAGCTCCGGTGTAGGGGACCTCCCGAGGAAGATCGAGTCCACTGATATCGTACACATCCGTAGCTGTAATATCGAAGGTGTCCATCTGCTCACGGGCAGAGATCGTATTGAGGCCCCGGCGGGAGCCGTTGATTTCGGCAAAGGACACATTTATGGATGGTCCCGCACTCCATCCGTTTCCGAGATCGCTCTGGTAGCGTAATTTCAGATAGGGCGCCGATACGTGATCTGCCTCCTCATTCCACCCTGTTGCTGCAGCAGTGGATGATTGGCTCACCTCCTGGCGCTCTCCCCCCGATGCAGTGAAAGAGAGGGTGTTGCCCTGAATTTGTGCGAGCTCATTATAACCGTAGTCGGTCGTCCGTGTTGACCGGGCGTCGGGACGGACAAAGCCATTGTCGTAGATGCGCGCAGCGGGTCCCTCCGCAGGCCCGATGCCAGGCACGGGACTGCTGCTCGCCTGGAAAAGGCTGGGGACGGTAAAGCCGCTGATTCCTGTGCGGAAACCGATTTCTCCGGTATTACGCCACGATACCCCCGCACCCAGCGTCCATCGACCTTGATGGGATTGCGGCGAAACAGGGATGATGCCTTTGCCTGATTTAGGTGAGGGCTGAATAACTTCCTTGGCAGACGGGATCGCGCCCT
>DFWB01000364.1:9953-10369 GCA_002380675.1 Akkermansiaceae bacterium UBA4145 | reverse complement strand
TCTCCGGTTATTGTAGGGGCGATTCATCAGGAGAACCTGAAGCCCATTGCTAGAGATTTTCTGGAATTGGCTCGTGAGCGTGCTAAAAATTTAGCGAAGTCGAGTTGACCCATGATCAGAGAAGGCCTGATTTTAAAAATTGACTGTCCTGACCGTGCTGGGTTGGTAGCTAAGATTGCGGGCTATGTCTCCGAGCACGAGGCAAACCTCGTCGAGTTCAATCAGTTTATCGATGCGGTCAGAAGCAGATTCTTTGCCCGCCTGGAAATTGACACCTCCGGGCTTAAGGTGGAGACCGATGAGTTTGTAAGAGGTTTTGGGACACTGGGTCGTCTTCTGGAAGCTCAATGGCATTTTCGACGTCTTCCATATCGAATGAGAACTGCAGTGCTCGTCACGAAAACCGACCATTGTCT
>DFWB01000364.1:9425-9586 GCA_002380675.1 Akkermansiaceae bacterium UBA4145 | reverse complement strand
CCAGTAGAAATTACCTCCATTATCGGAAATAGGGATGACTGCCGACCCATCGCGGAGCAGGCAGGCATACCCTTTCATCATGTAGAGATCGGAGAGGATAAAGAAGAGGGATTTCGAGCTATCGATAGATTGTTAACGAAGCAGGCGGTGGAGCTCGTCGT
>DFWB01000364.1:8907-9099 GCA_002380675.1 Akkermansiaceae bacterium UBA4145 | reverse complement strand
TTGGCCCGCTTCATGCAAGTTGTTCCGGGGTGGCTTTGCGCGGCCTACAAGGGACGCATGATCAACATTCATCATAGCTTTCTTCCGGCTTTTGTGGGAGCCAATCCCTATCGGAAGGCCTTCGAGAGAGGGGTAAAGCTGATCGGAGCAACATGCCATTATGTAACCGAGGATCTTGATGCTGGCCCCATT
>DFWB01000364.1:0-8610 GCA_002380675.1 Akkermansiaceae bacterium UBA4145 | reverse complement strand
GAGGATCTTGATGCTGGCCCCATTATCGATCAGGAGGTTGAGCGGGTACAGCATTACCACTCAGTTCACGATCTTATCCGTCTCGGACGCGATTGTGAGCGCTCTGCCCTCGCAAAGGGAATTCGGTATCATGTGCATGAGAGGATTATTCTCGATAACCACCGCGCGATCGTTTTCCCGGACTGATCCGGAGGGCCTAATATGGAAGGGTCGTCTGCAGGAGAGAGGTGCTCTTTACTGCGTCAAGCGCCACCGGGCCTCTGGGCAGGAGGAGAAAGTCGCCAGTTGAATAGACGGTGCCGCGCTTGTCCTGGATCTCACCACTGGTGACGGTGATTATCGAAAATCGATCAGGGTCAGGATTGCATATCGTAGCTCCTGTTGGGAGCTCGACGAAGTCCACCTTGAAGTGCCGGCATGTTACCAGATTCTGCCCCTTTGGCTGGTCCATTGCGGGTTCGTAATCCGCGAAGTCAATGCTCGCCAGGGATTCACGCACATGCAGATCTCGTGGCCTCCCGTCCAGACCCACTCTATTCCAGTCAAAGACGCGGTAGGTTGTATCTGAGTTCTGCTGTATTTCGTAAATCAACATTCCAGCCCCAATAGCATGCAGGCGCCCTGAGGGAATAAAAATGGATTGGCCGGCTCGCGGCTCCACGGAGTGGATCATGTTCTCCATAGATCCGCTACGGATCGCTTCCTCAAACTGCCCGCGGGTAATTCCCTTTCGGAGGCCCAGGTAGAGCTTGGATCCAGGTAAAGCCCGGGCGATATACCACATCTCTGTCTTGGGGGATCCTCCGAGTAGGGGGGCGATCTGTGCCGGGGGGTGGACTTGAATGGAGAGATCGTCCTTGGAGTCCAGAATCTTCATGAGAAGAGGAAAGCGAGAGCTTTTCAGGTTATCGCCAAAAAGCTCCTCCCTCCTGAAGTTCCACAGCTCATGGAGACTACTTCCAGCCCATCTGCCTGAGCTGACAACAGACTGCTCCGATGGCCGATCGGACACTTCCCACGACTCACCCCACGGCCCCGGCCCGGGTAATTGTCGTCCTAGGATGGTTTCCAGGGTTCTTCCGCCCCAGACGCGGGGCATGTAGAGCGGCTGGAAGTGGATTGGCGACACGATGAGTGCCGGAGAATGGACGCGACCGGCTGGAAGAGTCAAGCGTGAGAGACTGTAAGGCGGCTCTACTGGGGGACGCGGGATGCCTTCAAGCTGATTCGAGAATGTCTTCGATCGCACTCCTGAACTTACGTCCCATCAGGCCTGAGAGGGTGGATTGGTAATCAGCGCAGGTCTCGATAATACACAAGTTTGGGAGCTGGTAGAGGGAATAGGATTCACAGGAGGCCTGCCGCAGAATGCTCGTCTTGCCACTCGAACCCGTCCAAGTAACTTGGCGGCAGAGGGAGGGCAGGTATTCTCGCATAGCGAAAAGATAGCAGCCACCTCCGTGACCTTCACCGGTAACGGCTTTATAGTTTTTGTTGAGCTGGGCGAAAGTTGCGTGGATCCAGCGACTTGAAATCTCGATGCAATTTGTGCCTATGAGGGCAACCTGTTTGTACCCTTCACAAAATGCATTCTCTGCGGCACGAGATATCCGGCTTCCAAGATCACCATCTGATTGAGGTTTAAAATCTATTGTCTCGATATCCAGATGGATGCTGGGGTGATCAATGATCTCTGAGAGGAGCCAAAAGCGGATAGCGTCATGCGCTTCTGCAGGGCGGTAGCAGAATCTCAGGTGACACCTTTCAAGCCCACTTAACTGTGTAAGAAGCAGCCGAATCGTGGCCCGGTAAACTACCTCGGCCTTTTCCGTGCCCAGAATATTGGCAGTCGAGGGGTCTAGCTGACTTGGTAAGGCTTCTTCGAGAAAAACGATGAGGAGGCGCATGAGGCAGAGGCAAGGAAGGATGCAGGAAGATCTCCTCGAAAGCTTAAATTTTGTTGATAATCAAAAAAAGCGGTATTCGATCTTGTTTGACCCTTGATTTTAGGGGATTCTATAGCGCGCAGAGCTCAAGAAAACTCTGTAGAAACATCTATGGCGAGGAATAGGTCAAAGCGCAAGGGTAGCAACGAGGCTCGTTGGTCCCGTGAAGCGATGGGCGTCCTGCTGGCTGGCATTGGGATCCTTTTGCTCTTGTCGCTTGTTTCCTACACGCCGGGAGATTTGCCGATCAAGATTCCCTTCACCGATTGGGCTCTCCTCAGCGGGTTTGCTCTTGATCTAGAGGCCAACAACCCACGCGAAAACTGGATTGGACCGATTGGAACACTGCTAGGGTTTATTCAAATTCAAATCTTTGGTGTCGCGGCCTTTCTTCTTCCACTTGGGATGCTGTGGTTAGGCGTTGGGCGGCTTTTCATGGGTGCGGCCTACAGTCTACGGACTACAATCGGGTTTTGCGTGTGCCTTGTGAGTGGAGCTAGTCTTGTGGCGGTGCAGGAGAGCTTTTTCCCCAGCTGGAAGGAAGCTTACCTGATTGCGGGGCCTGGGGGCGTGGTGGGTGAGGGCCTCGGCGTTGTTGTTCTCAAGGGAATGCTCAGTAGTGCGGGGTCGATTATTCTTCTCGGCATTGTGTATTGGCTGAGCTTTTTCACTCTGTTGGGGGTTCATCCAGTCAAATTTGTCAAAGCCTTGACTCTCTGGAGTATCGAAAAATTCCAGCAGGCCCGGGAAGATTGGGGTAGGAGAGTGGCTCAGAGGGAGCGTGGGACAACAGGAAAGGCAGCTGGGAAGAAATCATCTCCGTCGAAAGGAAAATCGAGAAAGAGCAAACGCCAGAAAACGGATGAAGAAGAGGCTGGAGAGCGAGAGCTTGTTGAGGAGCTCGTAAGCTACGAGCAGGACGAAAAGGGGCAATCGCATCTTCCCTTGCAGGAAATCCCGGAGCCGCAGATCATCGACGCGACCCAGAGAATCACACCGACAATGGCGGCTGGCTCCAAGCCTTTTGAGCGAAAGAGGTCTCCGCAGCATGCGGCTCTTAGTACGGAGGGCTTCGAGGATTATGAGCTTCCCGGTTTCGATTTGCTTGAATACGAGGAGGAAGAGGCTCCTTCGGAAGATAATACGGATGCTCTTATTGCCCAGCAGACAAAAATCGTGGAGACCCTCAAGGCCTTTGGCGTTGATGTGACCGCCGGTGATATTACCAGAGGTCCCACAATTACCCGGTATGAAGTGTATCCGAGTATCGGCTTGCGGGTCAGCCGGATTGCCCAGTTAGAGCCCGACCTTGCCCGGGCCACTAAGGCGGAACGGATCAACATTCTCGCTCCGATCCCGGGAAAGGATACCGTAGGTATTGAGATCGCGAATGATTCCCGGATGCCTGTCGCCCTTCGGGAACTACTGCAGGATGACGAGTTTCGCAGTTCCAAGCGGAAAATCCCCCTTGCGCTTGGCAAGGACGTCTATGGCAAGGCTGTCATCGGCGATCTCGCGGCTATGCCTCACCTGCTGGTTGCAGGTGCTACAGGGTCCGGTAAGTCAGTCTGCATCAATTCGATTATCTCGAGTATCCTTTTCAAGTTTGGCCCAGATGAACTTCGATTCATCATGATTGATCCCAAGGTGGTGGAGATGCAGGTCTATTCCGATCTTCCTCATCTTGTGGTCCCTGTTGTGACGGACCCAAGAAAAGTAGTTGGAGCGCTTAAATGGTGCGTCAACGAGATGGAGCGACGCTACAAGGTATTTGCCAAGGAAGGAGTCCGTAATTTCGACTCCTTTAACGGCAGGGCAAGAGATAAGGGAGTTCCGGTGATGGCCGAGGAGGAAGAGGAACTTGAGGAGGATGAAGTCATCGACGAGGAACATGTTGAGTCGATCGCCGCCGCTCTTGAGGACGGCGAGCTGGGGCCGATGGATGGTGAATGGAAAGAGGAGGAAGAGGAAGAGACTCCTGACAGGTTCCCCTACATCGTGATAATTATTGATGAGCTTGCAGATCTCATGCAGACGGCTCCCGCAGATGTAGAAATGTGTATCGCCCGGATCGCGCAGAAAGCGAGAGCGGCAGGAATTCATTTAATCGTAGCAACGCAGACGCCTCGGGCAGATGTAGTGACTGGGATCATTAAGGCAAATATACCAAGTCGCATTGCGTTCCAGGTTTCCTCCGCTTTGGATAGCCGGGTTATTCTTGATGGGAAGGGAGCAGAGAAGCTGGTGGGAAAAGGTGACATGCTGTTTTTGCCGCCGGGGTCGGCAAAGCTCGATCGAGCTCAGGGAGCATGGATTTCGGACGAGGAAGTTGAATCCCTTGTGGAATTTTGTTCAGTGCAAAGTGAGCAGCGTTTCGAGGAGAGTGTGCAGGCCAGTATTGACGGGGGGGGAGCTGGTGATGATGGCGATGAGGATGAGGTCTCAAATGCAGACGAAGAAATTCTTCAAAAGTGTATCGAAGTCATCGTGCAGGAGCAGAAAGCTAGTACGTCGTTGCTTCAGAGACGGCTCAGGCTTGGCTACACCCGTGCTGCGAGGATGGTTGATATTCTTGAGCAGCGTGGCGTCATAGGTCCTGCCGATGGCTCTCGAGCTCGTGAAGTGTTCCTCAAGGGAGAGCCTGCTGTGGTGGACTAGAGCCTGTCATTGAGCTCTCCTCGCCCGTAACGAGGCCAGGGCGGGGTTGACCGTGCTCATGATAGCCTTCTGGGCCTGCTCGACAGGCTGCTCTGCATCGATGATGTGGACAAAGTCATCTTTTACAGAGTGAAATATCTCCCGGCAGAGTTGGAGTGATTCTCTTCGCTCAAATTGATTTCCCTGTCCATCGCGGCCCCCAATTCGAGCCATTGCAGTATCCAGGGATAGCTCAAGAAGGAGGAGGAGGTCAGGGCGTGGCGCGAACTCCTCATTGGTCCGGCGGATTTCCTGAGGGTTGAAGCCTCGAATTCCCTGATAGGCCATGGTTGAGAAGTAGTAGCGATCAAGAACGACGATGTCTCCAGCCTTGAGAGCGGGCGAAATGAGGCGCTCAACATGTTCCCGGCGGTCTTTATGGAACAGGTCCAATTCTTCTTCTGCAGATAGGCGGCCAACTGTGGCCGACTCCCGAAGCTTACGTCCATAGGTGCCGTCTGTAGGCTCGCGAGACTGGGTAACATTAAAGCCCTGTTCCCGCAAAGCTTCGGCGAGGAGGCGCGTCTGCGTGGATTTACCGGTGCCATCAATCCCCTCTAGGACGATGAGTAAGCCGGGGTGATTTGCTGGGAGGTTCAGAGGAGTCGAAGGTTGGGTGAAATCATCTCTGATATATCGCGGGTCGGCTATGAGCTCCAGAGTTGCAGGATGCGCTCCCGGCAGGATTCGAACCTGCGACCTACGGATTAGAAATCCGTTGCTCTATCCAGCTGAGCTACGGGAGCTTGGGCGGGAGTTTACGCGATCAGCCGTGCTTGGCAAGGCAGCCCGAAGGGGAAGGGAAAAGATTTCTGAGATGGAGTGCTGTCTCGAGGTGGATAGCTACCTCTTTGGCGAGGTTCAGAGGATCACACGCCTTCTCCTGCCTTATCTGCCGCTGCAATCGCCTCCAAGTCGCCCTCCTCGCAGCAACGTACGAAACCTTCGGTGTAGCGTTTCAGCTTTTCCCAGCTTTCGCGGATGCTATCTGCCTCATCCGGGGTGATAGAGTGGTCGAGAGCGGACTCGGAAATACGGCGCAGTAGTTTTGAGAACTGGTCGATGATTTCGCTGGTGGCAGGTAAAACCTCATAGCCTTCCGCGGAATTTTGTGTGGGGTTTTTGACAAAATAGCCTCCGCATTCCTGGCAAAGCCATTCTACGATATTATTCTCGCCCGTGAGTCGAATGATTTCGAGGATCCGATCAAGTGGGTTTCGGCTCCCGCTTCCGTTGTCCGATTGCTCCTGAGCCCATTTATAGACCAGAGAGAGCGAGACTCCGAGTTCTCCAGCGATCGCCTTAGGGCTCGTCTTCTCGAAGGATTGCTTAAAGACCTCGTGCGAATCCATGGTCTTATGCTAGCCAGATCTTATGGCTAATAGCAAGAAAACGGGTGAGGCACTATAGGAGCAGTCTGACCGTCACGCGCTCGAGGGGATGGCCTGCTCGTCTTTATTTTCTTCGAGATGAATAAGATGCTCGTCTGCTAGCTCCTCTATCTCGAGCAGGGAGGCCACAGTGGAAAGGCGCCGGCGAAGGGGCTTCGCCCCGGGGAAGCCTTTGCAGTAGGCCATCAGGCGGGAGCGCATTGCCATCATAGATTGTTTTTCATTACCGTACCGATTGCTTTCGATTGCGAGGCGGCAGTGACGGGTGATGAGTTGCCAACGCTCGTCGAGAGGAATGGGCAAGGGAGTATTCCCGGTCTCCAGATAGCTCTTCGCCTGTCGAAAGATCCAGGGGTTTTGCATAGCGGCACGTCCAATCATCACTCCCGACACGCCAGTCGTTTCTCGTCTTTTTTGAATATCCTCACCTGAGCCCAAGTCTCCATTCCCGATCACGGGTACGGAGACATGATGAGAGCACTCGTTGATGACGTCCCAGTTGGCCTCTCCCCGGTATCCCTGAGAGCGGGTTCGTCCATGAATTGAGATCGCTTGCATCCCTGAATTCTCAAGGACAGAGCAGACTTCCGGTGCGTTAATCGAATTCTCGTCCCACCCAATACGAATCTTTGCGGTGACGGGAACTTGGTTTCCGACTGCCTCAGCGACCCCATGGGCGACTGAGGCGAGGACCGGGCAATCCCTTAGAAGAGAGGATCCTCCATTCTTGGAGACAACCTTGTTTACCGGGCAGCCGAAATTGATATCGATAAAATCAGGCTGCTGCCAATCGATGATTTTGCGGGCGGCTTCTCCCATCCTCTTGCCGTCCGCGCCGAAAAGCTGAACGCCTACTGGCCGCTGTTCATCAGTAAACTCGGTGTATTTACGGGTGCGGGCATCCTGTTGGATGATTCCCTCGCTTGAGACGAACTCGGTGACCATTACGTCGGCACCTAGTTCTTTACAGATACTCCGGAAGACCACGTCCGTCACTCCCGCCATTGGTGCGAGATAGAGAGGAAAAGCGCCGCTCTGGAACCAAGGAAGCACAGGGGGAGTTTAGCCGTTTCCGGATGCGCTGAAACGAATGTTTTTAAGAGTAACAGCGAAAGAGCAGAAATCTTGAATCTACTCGGAGGGTTTAGACTCCCAGCCAATCTCCTCCATGAGGTCCTGCACCCTCTTGCCGTATTCCACGTAGCTCTTATAGCACTGTTCCCAATCCGGCTTCTGGCCATCCTCTACATGGAACACCGTGGCAACATGTGGCTCGATGGCAAACCCTCCATCATAGCGTCGGGCCTTGAGGTCGCGCATGATGTGCTGAAGGTGGCAGTCTCCCTCTCCCGGCATGGTGTACTCGGGCTCGGTCTGCCCCACTTTTGGATAGCGGCAGTCCTTGATGTGGACATGGACAACGTGCTCCTTGATGTCATTGTAAAATCCTAAGGCATCCTGGAACGGATGAGGCTCTGATTTAGAGCGGTCGCGCTGGAAGACTGGGTTGCCGGTATCGAATACTAGTTTCAGTCCAGGAACTTCTTCGACCAGTCGCAGACTGTGCTTTGCAGAGAATCCACCCCAATTGGAGCAGTTCTCATGAGCCGCCGTAATTCCCTCATCCGCAAACCTCTGCTGAATGATACGGAGTCTCTTAAACCGCTCTTCCTCGTGCTGGTCTTCGCCCCACGGTTCCTGAGCGTATGACATGACACGGATGATCTTTGTGCCGAGTTTATTCATTCGGGGTATGGCTCGCTCAATTTCCCCTAGTGTGACGTCGAAGTCGTCGGTGATCTTCTTGGCCCAATTCCCAATGAGAGATCCAATCTCCGGAATTTTAATTTCCTCTTTTTCGAGAAGCTTCAGGGCTTTGTTGAAATCCTTGTCACTAAGGTCATGGATACTTTTGCCATCAATGGAACGTGCTGAAATTGCATTCCAACCAATTTCCTTGGTGGCTTTGATCTGGGTGGCAAGGTCTTTTGCTGCCTCGTCGGCGAAACCGGAGAGATACATGTGGGGAGAGGAAAGAGCAATTGTTGCGAGCTGGCAAGAGTGAGATGCAACCTAGTTTCCCTTTGCAGGGAGGGGCTCTGACCAAGCTAGCCTGATTTTTAAAACCTCCGGACTGGTGATTTCGAGCTGGGAAGGGCAAATTGGGAGTGTGAAAACACCCATCGCCGGGGCTCTGGCCCTCGTTTTTTCCGTCCTCTCTGCGGGGGCGGTAGAATTTGACAAGGATGTCCTGCCGATCCTGAAAAGTCACTGTTTCAAGTGCCATAGGGACGGAAAAGCGAAGGGGGACTTCAATCTTGAGGCCCACCAGATCAAGGAGCATATCGGGGCCGGGTTGCAAATTGTGCCGGGCAGGCCCAATAGCGGTCTCTTTATGAAGGTCATCCAGTCCGATGATCCTGAGAACCGGATGCCACCAAAGGGGGCGGGACTGGGTGAAAAGGATGTGAATATCCTCAAGCTCTGGATTACTCAGGGTGCGGAGTTAGGCCCCGGCGAGAGCGTAACACCGGGGAAAGAGCCTCTGGAGGGGGTTTGGACAAACAAGAGTGGGA
>DFWB01000105.1 GCA_002380675.1 Akkermansiaceae bacterium UBA4145 | reverse complement strand
GTCGGAATGGCGGTCCTTACCCGACTTGGCGCCTGTGATTGAGAGCAGTCCTGACCTGGCTCCTCAGGTGAATCCGAGCAACTCTGCTCATGTCCCCGTCGACCGTTCGAAAAAGATGGCTCTCTTCAGGGTGATTGCGATGCCGGAATAACCCACCGGCATAAGCCCCCGGCAAATCGCCCTGCGGTAAGAAGCCCGGTCCTGAGGAGGGCCGGGCTTCGTGTGTTTGAGGTAAAGAGCTTACTCAGGAGGAGAAAGGTCGGACGGCCACAAGGAAGAAAGGGCCTTCTTCACGATTTTCTCGGCGCCGACTGCGGGAGGGCCCAGGTGTCTAGTGTAGACTTGGCCGCCCCAGTTGGGGAGCCGGCCGGCCTCATAACCTCCACGAGCGCCGAGGGCGAGGGCTTGATCCACCGCGACGTAACCCTCGTAGCCATTGGTGAAGGCAAAAGTCATGGTGTTCCGGAAAGGAGCATGCTTGTCGATCCAGAGTTCATACTGGCAGAACATCTCATGAGGCATGGTAGTGAGGCACCATTCGCGTCCTAGCATCACGGCGTGGGCGTCAAAGCGACGACCAGGGGGCTGCTTTCCTTGTTTGATGAGGTTCTGGATTCGTCGTAGTTGCTTCATCCGGCCCACGTTGTTCTTTTCAAGGTCCATCATTTCAGCGAGAAGCTCCCGGTCCGGGAGGGGCGCGGAGGGGAGAGTGACTGTGGTGGACTTCACGGAAAGCATACTGGTCGCAATACGCCTACTATCCTCAATGGCTTTGAGGCTAGCATCCCCGAGTCGACGGCCAGCTTCCTCCGCCTTCTCATGAGTGGAGCGGAGGGGGAAGCCATTGATGTTTCCAGCGCAACCCTGACCGAAGACGGTAATGACATTGCTGCCGAGAACGTCCCGAATCCGTTTTCCCGCGGCTCCCGGGAAATCGGCGCTGGTGAGCTTACTGGTGTGGGGAACGATCACTGGGTGAGCGGCATGCTCAAAAAGTACGGCGAGAGGTTTGCTGGTCTGGAGACTGTCCGCCACGAGGAC
The DNA here is from genome assembly GCA_002380675.1 of Akkermansiaceae bacterium UBA4145. Taxonomy (GTDB): domain Bacteria; phylum Verrucomicrobiota; class Verrucomicrobiia; order Verrucomicrobiales; family Akkermansiaceae; genus Roseibacillus_B. The sequence continues at coordinate 1,477 of DFWB01000105.1, read as the reverse complement.
GTTAACCCATGGAACGGTCGGCCCCACGCGGTTGACTCCCATGAAGACATGACCGTTTCCGGCGTTGGTGAGACGTCGGTTAAAGCCTACCTGAACCTTAGAGCGTCCGGCCCGAAGGGAGACTGGTTCGGCTTTTTTTTGAGCTTCCGCTACCACCGCGATGATGGAGTCAAGGGTGCGATCATTCCACCTGGATCCTTCGTCGTTGGATACGGTAGAGCGGCCGCGAGGGCCGAGGGCGGCGGAGGCATGGGTGTGACTGAAGTTGAGAAGTGTATGTTTGACTCCACACTTCTCCCGGATTTCAGCTCGCAGTTCGTCACAGGTCTCGAAGCTGGCCATGATGAGGTCCAGTCCCACGATGGCGACCGCATTTCCTGATTTGTCCTCGAGATAGAGACAGCGGGCGAAGAGAGGGTCTCGCACGCCGATGCTCTTCCGGAAGTAGTGCTGGATCTCCAGCCCGGGCCTTGGGGTGATTTCCTGCTCTGCGGCCCCAGCTCTGATCCTCGCATGGGAGGGAAGGCACGACAGGGTGATCAGGCAGGTGATAAAAAGGGGCCTGAAATTCATCATGACTCAGCTTGTGAGTCGGTATATTTCCAGCTTGTTGCAGGGTCCACCAGTGGAAAGATGTTGGTGGAGATGCCGAAATGGCAGGACGAGGAGGGATTGGGCAGGCGCTTTGGGTTGAACATGGAATTCTGGCAGTGCACTCTCACCTTGTGCCTGACCTTGCGAAAGAGATGTTGCGTAAGGCCTTCGGGTTTGAGGAGTTTCTCGACGGTCAGGCTGGGATCGTGGAAAACATTCTAGGTTCGCAGGATGGCTTGGTGGTAATGCCCACCGGAGGAGGGAAGTCTCTCTGCTATCAACTCCCAGCTCTCTGTCTTGAAGGTGTCACAGTGGTGGTGAGTCCCCTCATCGCCCTGATGAAGGATCAGGTGGATGCACTGGTAGATAAGGGGCTGGCAGCGACTCTCATTAATTCAACCGTCTCTCATGTAGAGCAGCGCCATCGGATCGATCGCATGGTCAGGGGAGACTATAAGCTGGTTTATGTGGCTCCCGAGAGGTTCCGCGCGGAAAGTTTCGTATCGGCGATGCGTGGAGTAAAAGTGGGACTTCTCGCTATCGACGAGGCGCACTGCCTGAGCCAGTGGGGACATGATTTTCGGCCGGATTATCTTCGGTTGGGAGAAGCGCGGGCCGCTTTAGGGGATCCTCAGTGTGTGGCCTTTACGGCTACGGCCACCCAAGTGGTCCGGGAGGACATAGTGAAGGTGCTCAAATTACGGAAGCCCTTTCAGACTGTAACTGGATTTGCGCGAGCCAATCTGAGTTTTAATATCAACCCGGTCGAGACCAAGGCTGCCAAGTTCCGGCGAACCCGCGAGATTCTCAAGGAGCATCGAACAGGAATTGTCTATTGTGCGACACGTAAGCGGGTGGAGGAAGTAGCGGAAACCCTTCATAG
>DFWB01000128.1:21909-23348 GCA_002380675.1 Akkermansiaceae bacterium UBA4145 | reverse complement strand
GTCAGGCCCGCTAGCGGGCCTGACAGGCTCAACAAGAAGGATTACTCCGCAGCAGGCACCGTGACCTGCAGACGGTAGATCTTACGTACGGCATCAGCCGTGACATCAACCACTACATTCGTCGCACCGTCTTGGGCGGCAGTGAAGCTATCTGCAGCGGGGGCTTCAGGAAGCCCGCTGCTCGAGGAGAGAACGTCATAAGTCCGCCCCGCCAGAATCGGTCCGTAAGTTATTTCGACCTGGTCAACGCCGACAGGAACAATCTCAAAGAGGGGTCGCTCCGCACCATCGTTGGCACTTGTGCCCATGAGATACTCGGAAAGAGCGTCCCAACTGTCATTGTCGTTGTCACTTCCAGAATCTGCCGGGTCATTGGGGTCAAGCCCGTTGGCCAGCTCGTAGCTGTCAGGAATCCCATCGCCATCAGTATCGCCAACGAGCACTACCCCAGCAGAAAGTGTGATCGAACCTGTGAGCGGGCCACCACCATCTTCATCACCATCGTCTACTGTCACCGCAATGGTCACCGGCGAACTGCCGTTGGGGAGGAACTCGACGGCTGCGAGGGCTGCATTTACCTCCCGCACTGCTCCGGTGATACTCCAGACTCCGGTCACCGCGTCATAAACCACTCCTGTTGGCTCGGTGAGGTCTCCCTGCCCGGGAGTCAGGCTCAGGGTAGCTGTAACCTCTTCAGGAGAGCTGGAAGCAAGAATCGCGAACGGGCTGGCATCGGGTGCATGCCAGAGTAGGGCACGGCTCACGGTTCCCTCCATTGGGAAGGAGCCAACGTCATCAAAGATTCCCTCGGGATCCGTTCCCAGTCCCCCGCGGCCTCCATCAATGTTCTGTCCGACTCTGATTGAGTCGTCTCCACTCCAGTTCCCTCGCGTTCCTCGACCGGTGAGCTCGACCGTTGTCTGACCAAACCCATTCACGGAAAACGTGACCGCATCGAGACTGGATATCAGCGCTAGCTGGACAGGTTCATCAAGGCTCACTGGGGCACCGGTCAGGGGCACCGAGATGTTCCCGTCAGTCCAGTCCGTGTCACTAAGGCTGGACGGGACATCGTTCGGGGTGGACTCCATCTTGCTGACAAAGTGAGGGATCCCGTCGATCAGATAGATCCCGCTTCCATTCGAGGTTCCCCCGATCTCGGCGACGCGCACTGTTCCAAAATCATCAAATCCAGAAGGCTGGAACGTGAGATCAATCGCAAATCCAGCATCGGTGTCCGGGTCTGGGGCCAGAAGCAGCGAATCTTCATGAACCGCCGGATAATCATACTGAGCTACCTGGGCGGTTGTGACTACCGAATCGTTCGGGTCGGTAATCTGGATGTCTCCAAGAGCAACTGGGCCCACCTCGTATTGAATATTCTGCACGAGGTTCGTTGCCGTTGGCGCCAGCTGAGGAATATACAGGACAGATGAGTC
>DFWB01000128.1:0-21534 GCA_002380675.1 Akkermansiaceae bacterium UBA4145 | reverse complement strand
GCGACCGAAACAATGACCAAGCCTCCACTGCTCATTCCGGTAACCGAGACGATGTAAGTCTCGCCAGTCCCGCTTACACTGGCAACAAGGTTACCCGTATCCGTGCTTCCAGAGAGGTCAATGTCGTCTTCCGCGAAACCTGTGACCGCTTCGCTGAAGGAGACTTCGAATTCTATCGTAGAGCTTCCAGTGGGGTCGTCCTGCCCTGCGGCCTGATTGATCGTCACCGTAGGTCCCTCGTTTACATAAAATACAAGGTCATGGGTAGCCGCCTTGGGTCCTCCCGGCCCACTACTTCCCCCATCGTCGATGGTAAAGGAAATCGCCGCATTTCCGCCCGTTACTCCATCCGTTGTTGAGACCACTCCGGCCGCGAGACTCGCGTTAATCTCGTCAAGAGTTCCTACAAGGACAAGGGAGGCTGATCCGCTACCGGTAACAACCGCAGGACCACCCGCCGCAAAAGTCACAGGCGCGTCTCCCGCGCTCTGGAAGGTCGCAGTAAGCTGACCCTGTCCAGCATCGGCATCAGCAACCTGTAGACCGGTGAGACTGATATCGGTAGCAATGAAGCTTGCCGCAAGGGAGCTGGATTCTCCATCCCTCAACGTGTCTCCATTAAGGCTGATACTTGGGGCCCCATTCCCGGGCACTCCGCCCACTGTCAGATCGTCAACGATGATTCCGCTACTTTCCACATCGTTCAGACTCGCACTGAGGCTGAAGAGAATCGCACTGATCTGGGTGGCGTTTCCTGCATAAGGCAGAACGCCACTGACCGAATCAATGATGCCCTCGATAGGCCAGCGATCAATCGCAACCTGGTAGCCTTCGGAGGTCAGGGAGAGAATCAAACGGCTTTGCTCGGACTCCTCCTCAATGGAACCCGTGTTGTCGAAGTCTGCAGGGCGACCGAGAGGAGTGAGCTCACCTTCAGAGCTCACGTGATGCAGCTGCTCGTTGTTAGGTCCGCTGTTGTTCCCGCTGACGTAGAGCTCAAAGGACTTCTCGCCAGCATCATCAAGACCAATAATTCTCCAACTCTTGGCCTCGCTGGTATTCTGGGTCCGACGATTTCCAAGATCCATCGAGATGAAGGCCGCGTTGGTTGCCGAAATGTCGGCGGGAGCCGCGAGACGGGCGGTAATATCACCCTCCCCCGGCAAGGGCCGGTCCAGCACCAGAGCCTCATCAACTCCATCTCCCTTCGAATCATCAACCTCGAGATAAATTCCTGGAATATCCCCCGAGACATTCTGCTCCGGGATATCCTCCCATGAGCCCACCGCAGTGCCTAAATTTGCAGCGAATGGGGCATCGGATCCTACTTTCGTCAAATTTGGAGTTCCGGGGTCCCCGAAGGGGTCCACGTTCTCAAAGTCGGCAAAGAAGAGGAGCGTTCCTGCACCATCCGTAATCTCACTGGATGCCGAGGAGTTCCCCCCGATGGTTCCTGTGTCAACGGCCTCTAACCCTACTGTCACGGTTTCAGAAATTTCTGGAAGCCCATCGTCGAAGGGAAGAAGACTAATGCTCACAGACTGATTGCCGCCCGGAATTACCAGAGAGGTCTCACCGAAAAAGTCTTCCCCGTTAACGGCAGTCCCTGAGTAATTCAAGGTCACAGAACGATCGGCCTGAGAGACCACATCTGGCGACACTGTGAATTCCAGAGTGGTTCCTTCCGCTCCCTCGACCTGATTGGCCGCGATGGAAAACTCAGGCTCCGGGTCACCGTCACTGAGGAGAACCTCGGTGACTGATGAGCCCCCCACGACAGCATTCCCATTCACACTCTCAACGGAAACGATGATATTCTCAAGATCCTCGTAGAGATTATCAGTCAAGGTGTTGATCGTCACTTCCGCAGAGTTTGCTCCGTCAGGGATCTCAACTGTAGTTGCCGCTGAAAAGTCAGCATCCACGGTAGACAGGCCACTGAAACTAAGCTCCACGCTGACAGGACCGGCAACCGCCGCACTTGATTCAAGGGAAATCGTAATAGCCCCTCCCTCTCCCACTGTATCTGGGCCTCCCGAAATCGAAATTTGAGGATCGGGGTTCGTTCCCTCCACATCAACATTTACGGTGACGACTCCGTTAGTCGTAGTGTTGAGGGTGTAGGTGAAAGAGTCACGGGCTGAGAGACCAACCCCGACATATCCAAAAGCTCCGTTCGGATCATAAGTGAGGCTTCCATCGGACTCGAGGGTCACGGTGGCGCCCGAAGGCAGCGCTACAGCACTACCCACCACAGGAGCGCCAGATCCTGCAAGATCTACCAGATCGGCAGAGGTAGCGGGAATTCCGGCTCCGAAGATCGCCTCATAGTTGGCGTTGATCTGGCTTGCAGAAAGGACGCTGGAATAAACCCGGACAATGGCTAGCTCCCCATCGTAACGGTCATTGGCATCGTTAAAGTCGGGAATATCGACTGTCCCATTAGAGCCAAGGTAGGGTGCTATGTTGATATCCCCCCCGGTGGTTCCAGCCGAGCGTCCGATTCCTTCATCGTCCGTGCCGGACCAGTCGACAATATTAGCTGCGTTCCCTGTCGTGATATTGATCGCATTCCCCTGGGAAACGAGAACCCCGTTCACGTAAAGCGAAGCGACATCCGAGACTATGTCAAACGTTCCGATCACCTGGGCGTAATCTCCGCCAGCAATCGCATTCGAGGGGATGGCGGCAACCGCCTGCGCCACCAGCGCATTGTTTCCAATGGTGAAGATCAGCTGATCGTCAATCAGGATGAGAGAGGATCCGGTTCCATTTCCTCCTGCACCCCAGATCGGCTCCGGTCCAACGTGATCATCGGGACGAATAGCGACTTCCACCGAGAAGGAGCCCGTACTGATGTTCCCCCCATAAAGATTGTTTGCGTCATCGGGGGCAAGAATCTGGTCGCCACTACCACTACCGGAGAGATCATAAGCCGCTGTAATGCCCACCGGAGCATTCTCCGGAGAGATCAGCACAGAGGCTGTTCCAGCTCCCTCCATGGTAAGAGCACCCCCACCGGAACCCGTGTTCGCCCAATTCGAGTTCGTGTTGGCAGCACCAGCCGCGTTCAAATTAAGGGCGGCACCTGGGGTTGCCGTCCCTGCGGCTCCCCCCACCGAATCGTTTTCGAGTATATCGATGTTGATACTACTCTCCGCGCTGGTGGAGCCATAGTCCACGGTAGGCAGGCTGGCACCACCGGAAGTAATCGTCACAACTCCCGAAACCGTGCCAGTTCCATCGAAGACGTCGTAGATAAAACTTTCGGAGAGGATGACCCCGGGAGCCAAGCTCAGGAGAATAGCTGAGGTGCTGGGGTCGTAGTCAAAGGTTCCATCCGAGGAAAGGCTGACCGTAGCACCAAACTGGGACGTAAACACCAGAGGCACGAGACTGAAATCAAAGATGTCATCGGATACCGCCCCTCCCCCGCCAAAGACCTGCTGGGTTGCCCCGCTGATGGAAAGAAGATCGGAAGAATCCACATCAGACTCGTTGGAAAGCAGGTTGAGACTACTCCCAGAACCGTTAATGCTGACAACACTCTCGTTCGTCACCAGGGAATTATCGTTGGTTCCCGTGACAAGCACTGTAACCGTCCCGACGAAGGTCGCGCCCTGGAAATCCGCTGCCGTGTAGCTGAAACTGTCGCTCAAGGTCTCCCCGATCGCGAGAGCCTGAAGAGCTGCAGCAGCACCCGGAGTATAAGTAAAGGTCCCATCCTGGCTCACGGTAACAGTAGCCCCTTGCGCACTCAGGAAGTCGTGGCCCACCACCGTAAGATTCGTTCCCACATCGTTGGCAAGCACGCTGGTAGCGCCCTGATCAAGGGCAGATATTGCCGTGTCCTCGTCAGTGCTTGCGGAGTCTGCAGCGAGGGCAGTCGAAATACCCACATTAACCACGAAGGTTCCTGCGTCGGGTCTTACTCCTCCGTCTGCCACGCTGAATTCAAAGCCGCCGGTCTGCGCCGAGGCTGCTGCATCGAATGTCAGCAAACCACTATTAACATCTTCCTGAGTGAAGGAAGCCCCTTGGGAAACCGGGACTCCTCCAAGCTGAAGCGATCCACCTGTCACTGCCCCCGTAACCGTGTAAACCAGTGCCTCTGGTCCGGTGTTTGCATCGGAGGTCAGGAGATCGCTCTCCCCGCTGATCACATTCCCCAGCGATTCCACAAGAATATTGAAAGGTCCGTTCAGGCTGATCTGTGGATCAAGAGGAGGCGAAGATATACTTCCGATATTGAGCGCCTGAAGACCCACTGTAGTCGCATTAAAAGTCGCGGGATTGCCCCCGTAGCGGGCCGAAGTGGTCTCCACTAGATCACCGGCGCTCAGGGGAAGGATGGCCCCCGCCCAGCTTCCAGAGTCCCGAGCCCGATCTCCACCGGCATCATCATCACGGTTGTAAGCACCGCCGTTTCCGTAAGGAATTTTTCCCGCCAGCCCACCGCTGGGAATGGTTTGGAATCCCTGCCGGAAGATCGTTCTGACGTTCGCCCCGGCCGTGTTGAAGTTATCGGCGAAGTGTGAAGCGAGGAAAAGATAATCGCCATCGAGGTTTACGGTGACTTGAGAACTGTTGATAGCAGGATCGTAGCCAAAGGAAGGGTTCGAAACCGGTAGCCCTCCTGCCAGACTGAGTGGAGTCTCAGGATTACCTTGGTTGAAATTGATATTCTGAGAAGGGCCAGAAAGAGAGAGGTAATCTCCGTAGGCCGGCAGTTTGAGAATCGTTATTCCGCTGCGAGCAGCCTCGAGTGCCACAGCCGTGTTGGTGGACCCAACATCGTTATCCCGAAGAAGCTCAACCTCCAGAACGGAATTGGCAGACTCGGTCTCAACGATCATACCCAATGAGGCGGAACCGTATTCCAACAGCCCGCCCAGGCTATCACCGCTTCCCGCATAGCGTATGTAGACAACTGTTGAAGAATCCTCTATCGGGCTTCCGTCCAGAGTCAGTCGCTGTGTGATGGCCTGCCGGTGACGGTTACCACCACTGATACGCACCCCTGTGTTCGCGAAGACGAGATAACGCCCGGGAGTGTTCAGAGTAATCTGACTCTCTCCCTCGTTGTGGCCGAAGCCCGGATCCAGCTCATCCTGAATGTCGTAGGGCACCGCAGCTGGCCCCGCAGAGGCGCTACTCATGAAGTTCTGAAAATCGAAGAGAACTCCAAGCCGCGCATAACTGAGATTATCGTCGAGCTTTACCAATTGGAGATCCGCATCTTGCTGAATGATAGTCTGTGCATTGTTATCCGTTCTCTGCGACTGGATTTCAAGCGTATCACCCTGCGCCACTTCCACGATCGCGCCACCCCTGACGAAGTGATTATTATTCGTTCCATCTCTCGTGTAGGTAGAGCTCGATCCGTAAACGAGAGTGTCGGTGCCATTAATGACAATCGTATTGTCGAGCCCAGATCTGGCGCCGCCCGCTCCGTTGATGTAGCGGGTTCCATAAAGCACGAGGTGATGGCCCTCGGTCAGGCCGACCAAGCCTCCTGCCTGCAGTTCGAAACTGTCCGCAGTGTCATCAACTGTCACCGCGTCAAATCCATGGATCACACTGGTTCCAATGCCAGAGGCAAGCGTCGCCCCAGTGCCGAGGGTATAGACCGCCCGGTCTCCCGGAGTGCCCGATTCAGCAAGCTGGGCTTTTGCGGATATAGCAGATAAAGGAAGGGCGGCGGCCGCCGCCATCGCGACAAAGGCAGGATGGAGTCCTCGACTAAATTGCATGATACTTGGTTGGTAGGGGTCTTGTTTTCGTTAAGCGTGCCGGAAAGGTTCCATAGAGGAGGATTCCTGTCGGCAAAGGCCATATTTGGATGGAGTTAACTCACCCGAAAAGAGGAGCTACTGCAAGTAGTCGCCAAAAAAAAATTAGACTAGGGCCGATTTGCGAGGAGGCCTCGCAAATCAGGACTCAATGCCATCGCTAAGATACTGATAATCAACGATTATATATCTTCGCCCCGGACAGACCTTCCAGCGGCAAGCGGTTGTCTCGACAAACCATCTCCCGAACCCTCACACTTCCTCGGCGGAAAGCCAGCGAAACTGTATGATCCGGAAGCGGCGCCCGAAATTACGGTTTGCCTCATTTGTCAGCTCTGCCTGCTTAAGGTGGGCAGGGTCTGCTCTATCTCCACTGGCTTCGAGATATTCTGGAACCCGCTGCACTACCGCCTCACACCAGGCCCGCGCACGCACCGCACCATTCTGATCAAGGGAATCGCCATACGCCCGAACCACGAACGTGTCCCCACGAGGAGTCAGCTGAGCCCCAAGACCACGCAGAATGTCTGCCTGATCCACATAGGCCGAACTACCATACGCCACCGGACCCTCTAGTGCCTCAGGAAATGCAGGGTCCATTTGGCTGACCTCTTCCTGAGAGAAGCTTCTGACTGGCCCGCGAAATCCCTCATTGATACTGACGTCCGGGTCATCGATGGCAGCCTGGAGAGCCCCCTTCACACTTAGCTGGCGGTCACCCCCACCCAATCTTCGATTCACGAACTCAGACAGCGACAGGAAGGGCCCCCGAGTTTTCACCTGCCTGACCATGGCCTCTGCGAGAGAATCCACTTCTTCATCCGTTAGAGATCTCCACGAAGTCCACTGCTCAACCTCGATCGGATCGGCCGGACTTCCTTCGAAGGCCTCACCATTCGCCACGCTGGTGGCCGCAACCATCGAGCCATCAGAACTCTCCGGCGTGATTGGGGCATTGGGTTCGAGGGACTCCTCCAGCCCGAGAGTCGCCACCGCTTTGCCCCTCAAACTCGAAAACAACGCACGCCAGGCATCGACTGAAGTAGAATTGACATTGAAGGGTCCTTTGACCAGCAGATGAGACGCCATCGTTTCCGCCCGCTCCAATGCGGCGTCATCATCTCCAAAGAGATCCCCAAGCGACGTTCCCGTAAGTCCATCACGATATGGCACGATGCGACGGTTCGGAAGTTGTCCGGATCCGAAGAATACTCTCTGGGCAAGTTGCTCAGCCGTGATCTTCTGATCCCGACCGTAGACGTCGACGAGACGGGGTGCGATGGACGAGAAAAAGTAATCATCCCAGAGCGCCTTGTTTGCGAGATAGGAGTGGTCGACCATAGGTATATTTTTGGGTCCGGCTGATTGGCTGTATTGACGAGTCCACGATCCAACGGCCTCGGCCGGTCCGAGATACGGGTGGGCGTAGGAATTTCCAATCGCCTGAACCATGTGCGGAAACAGTCCATTGGCTCCAGTAGCGGTAGTGTATTGGTAACTGACTCGCGTCTCTCCTGCCCCCGGACCCAGATGTTCGTTTGCAAGACTGTATCCGCCAAGGCGCGCGTGACTCAGGGCTCCAATCGAGTGGAGCGGGGTTAGAGGCACCTCCTGCTGCACAATGTGGGTAGTGCCGTATTCCGCCGAATAGCCCCCGCCGTAATATGAGTTCACATTGTTGGGATCGACCTGCACTGCCGCCTCAAGCACCGAGTTGATATCCTGCACCCACCAGTTCCATCCATGATGGTAAAAGGAATCATAGTCTTCACGGTCGACGAACGGGCACGCCACGATCGGTGTGGAGTGAAGAAATGGTCGGGATGCGAAACGACGCCCGTGAGCATCGCCTGCAGTACTGTGATACACCTCACATCCGGCGGTAAGACTCACAAGAAGGAAGGGCCGAGTCTGCCCAACGATCTCACGACCCGAGATCGGTGGAAAATCAATTTCATCCCGTTGTCCGGGGAATCCTTTCCGCATCAATTCACGATGAAAATCAATTGCGGCCTGACTCTCTCTTCCTCCTGGGCCGCGCTCGTGCATCCGGGAGATCATCTGGAATTGCCGACGCATCCACTTATTATCACCCGCACCACCTTCACCCTGTCTCACGACGCTGGACTGCCGGAAGAAAAACTGTAATGCAGCTCCATTCGCAAGATCCACGTTTTCAGCAGCGGAGACGCTGAAGGAAATCTGATCGTTCGCATCAAAGCTAAGCGCTCCACCTATTCCATCATCGTTGTTCCCCAACGGGCTGTCTCTTTCCTGCTCCACATGGACAGGATCCTGATTCCGATCAGAACGAGGCAGCTCGAGCCAGTTCGTCGGGTCCCAACCCGGATCCACTTCACGGATCGGACGATACTGATTCGTATCTTCGATCTGAGCTCCGCCCTCAGGCCCACTCGTTTGGCGCAGGGAGAAAACCCGCACCTCTCCCGGAGAGAATACGATAGGCTTCTGCCCCCCCACGAACAATTCGAACCCGGTATGCCGGTCCCCGTTGCCCGCACGAAACACTCCGCCACCATAGCGATCCCGGTTCGTAATCCACGAGAGGGAAGTAGGCCGGGCGGACTCATATGATCCATTCGCGCCAACCTTTTTCCAGCGCAGGGCAATCGGTAGATTGAAAAACCGAATCTGGGTCGAGCGATCTGGACCATGATTCAGCACGAGGGGCACGTTGTAGGGGTTCCAGAGGGTCACCGCAGGAGTAATTCCGATGTGCACCTTGTATCGGCTCTGGTTGGGGTCGTTGCGCGCGGGGCGTTGGCGCTGCGTCCCTATATAACTAAGGAGGAACTGCACCTTCACCGGAACCGGCATCCGGTAGAGATTGGTATATTCCCTCTTGAACTTGGACCCTGGGGTAAAATCTGGATTGTTGATCTGTAGCAGGTTACGCCCGAGAGGGTTCCGCGCCCTGCTCCCATCGTAATCTACCTGCTCGCGGTAGAGCTGGTAGTAAGCAGCGAGATCCTGCAGCGGCACCCGGTCAGAATTTCTTCCGAACCGATACAACATGAAGTCGTCTCGCTGCTCTCGAAGCAGGATCGGCCGCTCAAGGAGGGCATTCAAATCCCGCTTCAAGCCGCCTTCTCTGACGTCGGCAAGCACTCCAAGGGAGTAGGGTGTGACATCATGGAATGCTCTTCTCACCCCTCGTAAATCCTCGGTGGGCAACTCAAGAGAGCGCCGGGTGTGAATGCGCCGTAGATCAGCCTGATCCGTGAGGTCCTCAAGCACATCGATCGAGTCATGCCCTGTCGACCCGGCGCTCATCGCCCTTGCTATCCAATCAGACTTTTGGAGCTCCCCCCCAGCATCGAATGCATCGGGCAGAATTCTCGCCTTTGTCGACTCATCAGCAATCCACCAACCGTAGCGCCCGTCGGGACTTGATCCACTGCCAGCCTGCGAACGAATTCCGAGTAATCCCCCCGAAACAAGATCCGTATCGGGAGAGTCCTCACCAGAACTGCCCCGGCCCATCAAGATCACTCCATTACTATCCCCGTCAGGAATCGCTTCGCCTCGAAGGGGTAAATCGCGGGCCGTTTCGAGAGCCTCCCTCTGCTCCCGACTCAGTGAAACTAGCCATGAGCGAAAGTGATCCCTGCGGTTTGCCTCATACGAGGGGGCCAACCCCCGATTCGAAGCACCGGCTATAGTCCGGTGTTCGCTTGGCTCATCCCCCCCAAAACTTTCTGCCCCTGCAGCCCATGCATCCCATACGCCTGTCCAATACGGATGGGTCACCCCCTCAGCGTCCGCCGAACCCGATGAAGTATCGAGAATCGAGGCCGAAGCTGAAATCCGCTGATCGGGACCCATTTGACGCTGAAGCTCTCCGACCGCCAGCATCAGGGCAAGCCGGGCGTTAGCCTGTGCCTCAGACTGGGCGTCTAGAGCACCGGTGGAACGCAATGTCACAGAGGACAAGCTTAGGAGACCTATCGCAATCACCGCCAGTAGGGCGAGCACCGCCACCGTTGCCACGAGCGAAAAGCCCGTCCTTCCTCCGGTCACCCTATCAGGGTGCCGCAATGTGGTGCGTCTGAACATAAAGAGAGAAATCCTACGATTTATCGGAATTCCATCTGGTCTGTAACTTCGTCCAAGGTAATCACATTGTCAATGCGTATATCGCCCGTCCTGTGACAAGCTCGGCACCTTGAACAGAGCTCTGGAGATTCTGTGACCGGCATTGACGAACTGGGACAGACCGGGCGATATAAGACTTCATGTTCGCCAAGCGACTCTTCCCTCTCTCAGGCTTTCTTAGCGCCGCTGCCGGTTGGTGCCTCGTCGCCTCCTCCTCCGGGGCCGAGGAAATCTCAATCAGCTGTCTCTCTTTCCCCAAGAAGGCCCCTACTTCGGTCGAGTTGCTCGTCGGGCCGGGCAAGACGATTCCCATCACCCTCCAGAGCCACACCCTTACCGAGCCGGTGAAAGTTCCCAGACTCCAATCATGGAGATTCGGTAAAAGCGGAACAAATGCAGCGGGTGAATTCGCCTTCAAGACCTACGGACAAGTTAAACCTGGAGCAGCAAGGAACCAGCTTCTCGTGATTGTCGTCAAAGGATCCAGTCCATCTGCTGGGCTTAATATTTTGTCCTTGGACGGGAGTCAGAAGTCATTCGGCCCCTCTCAGATGCTGTTTGTCAATCTCGCCCGGGAGCAGGTGGCAGGATTGGTAGGCGGGAAACAGTTTCGGCTGAACTCCGGCAAGCATACGATCATCAAGCCAAAGGCTGACCGCGGAAACAATCTCTGTTTTGCATCATTGAAGTATAAGCGAGCGACCAAGTGGCGCACGTTCTTCTCCACTAACTGGCCAACTCTCGAGAAGGCTCGTGGTCTCGTATTCCTCTATAACGACCCCAGGTCACAGTCCGTCAAAATGCACTCCGTCGTTGACTCTCTGATAAGAGTCCCGGTTCCGGAACCGTAACCACCCGCGTGGCGTTCAACGAACTCGTGCGATTCACCACTCATTCCAATACTTCGACAAATGAAACCGCTCCTCTACCGCCTCGCTGCCGGACTTCTCCTTTTGCTCCCCTTTTCCCCGGTCTGCGCCGATGACCATGAGAAGCTCAAGGTCCTCTATATGGGGGGTCGGGGACATGACTCTCCCGGCTACGAGAAATTCCTGACCGCCTTCCTGGCCGATCAAGGAGGATTTGATCTGGTGATCAGTAACAAGCTAGATGACCTCAGAACCGGGACCATCAATCAGTATGATGTAGTCCTCTTTTTCGGGTCCGGCGGCGATTTCACCGATCCCGCTCAGGAAAAGGGGTTTGAGGATTACGTAAAGAACGGAGGAGGAGTCGTGGGCATCCATGCTACTGACGCCTTCAAGAAATCCGACGTCTACTGGAAGATCTTTGGGGGTCAGTTTATTGGCCATGGAGGTGGCACTTTTCCTATCGAGTTCACTGATACCACGCACCCTATCACGAAGGGAATGAAAGGCTTCGAGATTACCGACGAATCGTATCGGGACAAATTCCACCCGGCCACGATTGACAAGCTACACCACCTCGGTCGCATCAACCGCGGCAACGAGAAGCATTCCATGATCTGGATTCACGAATACGGCAAAGGCCGACTCTTCAGCACTGGCCTGGGGCACGACGAGAAAGCCTGGTCCAATCCGGCCCTACAGAAGCTCACGCTTCGGGCCCTGCGCTGGGTAGCCCGTAAGCCGATCAAGGATCCAAAGTGAGGAACTCGCCCCCTAATCCCGGGCCATCCTTCGTTCCCGGCGCCAGGCCGGATAGTCCGCAGCGAGAAGTCCCGCGGGCCAGCGACCCCCGATCCACCCATGACCTATCCGGTGGGAGTGACTCAATTCTGCGAGAGAGTATTTCACGACCCCCTGCTCAATAAACATCGGCCTGTTAGTCCCGATTTCATAGTAACGCGCCCAGACTGGCTCGGCCTCCGGGTCTTCGACGAGCCTTCGATCCTGCCCTCCGGGCTGTGAGGCATCCGCCACCGTAACAACTCGCACTCCGGTGACGGCGGCCTTCCGGAACCAGCGCACTGCACCTTCCACAGCTTCAACGATCTCCGGAGAAGGACTCTCGATCGACATGAGATAGCGGACAACACCGACACTCTCCGCACCAGAAATCGAGGGCAACTCGGAGATTCTACCCTGAGCTGGGGCCAGAGTGAGCACGTCATGCTGCTGACACCATGCGGTCAGCTGCTTTCCATCCCTGATCTGGCTCTGGAGGATACAACGGATTCCCCGCTCCACAGCCTCCATACATTCCTGACGAAGCGATGGGTCGATGATATCGAAGGGAGATCTCCCGCGGGCGGCCCCATCAAGCACGGAAAGCGCTCCGATCATGGCTCCATCGTTGAAGGTAATGAGACTCGAGTAGCCGGGCCTGAGCGGATAGAACTGAGGCCATCCTCCGCTCGGATACTGGGCCTTGAGGAGATAACGCACACCTTTGACGAACCCCTCTCTGAACCGGGCTTCTCCGGTTGCCTTACAGATCGCCGCAAGGTAGCGCATCTCGGAGTGAGTCGCCCCGTTATCAAGGGTGCAGGGAAATTTCATGGCGCGCAGCACTTCCCGATGAGACTGACGCTGTTGCTCCGTCAAATGCTCAGTGGCCGCATGCCCTGAAGGATGAACGCTATTATCGTTCTTATACCAGCCCCCAATCTCTGATTGGTAGAAGAGAACATTATCCGCAATGCGCTGCGCCTCCACCGAACCATACCAATCAGGATTCTCCCCCAGACAGTCCCGCCAACTACGATCCCGGGCCGCAACTCCAGCGCAGGTGGTCACGATGGCAGCCAGCGTCACAATAACGCTCCGATTCACCACACCTTGATAGATCACTCTTATCATCGGCCCAAGACACTCTCGGAGAACCAAGCTGGCTCTTCGGAATCGCACTGGAAGTGCCCCGTTATTGCCCGACCTGAATTCCACTCAGGCCGCTCAACACGCTTCGGCTTACTTTTTGATTTCGAGAACCTCAATACTCTTAAATTGAGTAGGGTGACTTTCAGCCTGAATCGAAATAGTTCCCTTTTCTATCAGTGTCCCATCATCCAACTGAGGCAACTTGTACTCCATGGCCAGCTCTCCATTTACGAAGTGACGAAGCCCTTCGCTGCCACGGACTTCCACTTCGCAGGTCACCCACTGATCACCACGGAAGGTCTTCGACCGGGAACTCAGGCAGTGCCTCTTATCGACCCGGTCATTAAAGACCACATGCGTCCCCGGAGTGCAGAGATTCGCCGTAGTCCGGCGGCCCTCTTCGAAGCCACCCAGGAGTTGAACCTCAATCGAAGCAGGGAAATCCTGCTTGAGGGTCATACTTTCGACAGTCTGCCCATGAAGCATCAGTCCATTGTTCCGCCGAGCCCATCCTGGCCCTCCACTCACCTGATCCCCTATGAAACGATAGACGGCGCGAATCTTGTAATGGGAGAACTCTGTTTTGTAAAAGAGGTGGCCAAAAACGCTGTTGAACTGCTCCCACTGATCATAGCTCACAGTCAGGAGCCCATCCACAACCCGAAAGGTGTTCTTGTAATTCTCTCCGGCCTTGTACCCCACAAACTTTGGAGTCCATCCCTCAAGATCTTTACCATTAAAGAGACTGATCCATTGACCCTCCGAGGACTTTGCTGCCTCCTTTTTCGGCGTCTCAGCTTTTTTTTCCGGATCCGCCCAAGTTGAGCCAAGCAGAACCCCCGCTAAACTCACTATCAGTCCAATGCATTTGGTAGCTTTCATCTGCCTTGGTCTAGCACACATCGCAGGCCTTCGTCATTCGCGTTTCTGTGAAAACATCCAGTCGTAAACCTCTTGGGTCGAAAATACGATTCGACCAGCACCATGTCCTTCCTCGGGGAAAACCTTGATTTTCGCCTGCTTGCCTCCTGCTTTTCGAATTGCCGTAATCATCCGCTCGGAACGCTCTGCCGGAACTACCCGGTCTTTTGCTCCCGCAAAGGCATAAACAGGAACAGTGGCGAGATTGGCTGCCCACTCCTCAAGATCATCCGTTACTGCCTTGGGTCCGCCTCGGCCAATACCCCCAACAACGGGAGCAATAGCCGCAAAATGCCCCGGATTATGCCCGCCCCAGACCCAGCACCCATATCCCCCCATACTGTTTCCTGTCAGATAAATCCGCCTCTCGTCCAGCGGAAGAGTCGCTTTCAGGTGCTCTAGAAGCACCTCGAGATCGGACGGAGTCCAGGTTCCGCGACCCTTCGGAGTATCCCTGAGGCACTGAGGAGCCACCACGAGGCATGGCCCTTTTCGAAATTTACGTATTCCAAAAACGACCCTCTGAACCTGCCCTTTTATCTTACCAATATCGTTCCCCACTCCCCCGGCTCCGTGCAGGTAAATAACGACCGGAACTTTCTTTCCCTTTTTCGCATCGACTGAGAAAAGAAGGAAGTCCGGGTTCAGATACGTCGTCTTTTCCTGCAGCTTCGCACCCAACGAAGTAACCACAGGACCGTCTTCCTGCCCTCTAAGTGGAACCACCAGTGCAAGCGCGCAGCAGCCAAAAACAAGCCGGATTGAAATGAAACGTAACCAAGATTGTCCGAGGGAGGTAATCACTCTTGCAACGTAGTCGGGTCGATGACGATTCACACCTCTATTCTCCTGCCACCGTCCGACCATTGCTGGGATCAGTGTCATATCAGGCGATTCCAGCCTAGGCTGCGCTGCAGTTACAAAGAACCGCCGCATATCCGCAGTGCTGACATAACCCAAAACGCCCACAATCTGCCGGGAGTCCACTAAGAATCCTGTTAAGCTTGCACTGACATGCCCTGCACCCTGTCCCTGCTCGTGTGCACATGCTGACTTCCTCCACCGAGGAGGCACCGGTTTCGGAGATCGCCCGCCGAACATCTCCCTCAGTCACTCCATGACAATGGCATACGACAAATTCGCCGATCACACTAGGGGTGTTGTCCTTCTTTGTTGATTGGACCTTCAGGCAGCTCATCCGCGCAACGACTCTTCTAAATTCAACGGCAAGCTCGGAGGTGCAGAGAAATAATTCAATACTTTTATTGCTATTGAGACCCAGTCTCAATAAATACAGGTGTGGGTGCTCTCAATCCATCCGTTCTTCACGAAATAGCTGGCTTGACCGACGGTCAGGTCGAGCTCTTCGATGGTGATTTGAAAGCCTCTCAATCGTGGGCTGCATCCCTCCGAACGAACAGCATTTGCTTCTGCTTTAACGAATCTGGCGAAGCTCTGTTGATGGGCGAAGGCAATACTCGAATCTATTTACGCCCCCAATCTTTGAGCCTGTTCACGGTGGGAATGGAGCTTCCCCCAATCGCAACACGGATTGGAGCCGGCCATCACAACTTTGTTCTCATTACCGTTCCGAGAGACCACCTGAGCACCCTCTTCGGTTCCGATTTAATTCACCTCCACCCACAGTTTCACAAGTTCATTGAAAGGCAGAACACTGCCGGCTTCGGAGTGGTTCGGCCCATGTGGTCCGACGAAAAAAGACTGATGGGATGGTTCCGAAATCCGCCCGTTCCTGAAGCCGCCAGAAACCTTTGGTATCAGTCCAAGATTGGAGAACTTTTCGCGATTCACCTCTTTGCGAGTGATAACGAATCTTTCCAGGTTCAACACAACCGAAGAAGCAATCAGTTTTCCGACCGTGCGCTCACCTACCTTCGGAAAAACTACGAGGAAACACTGGATCTTAACGTCCTCGCAGGGAAATGCGGTTGCTCCGGGCCATATCTTAGTAGGAGTGTAAAGAGGGAGACCGGTAAGACTCTTCAGCAACACCTCCGCTCGATACGGATTGATGCCGCAGCACGGATGCTCACCCAGGGAGCTAACGTGACCGAGGCGGCCTTCGCTGTGGGATATTCTTCCTTGAGCCATTTCTCAAAGGCTTTCGAAGTAGAAAAGGGGTTGCTCCCCTCTGAATTTGTGCGCGCCGACGAACAAATGATCGGGTAACCGGCCCTTCGCAGCTCATTTATCCCTATTGGGCTAATCGCTTCCTCCTGTTATCAGCACGCCTGATATCTGCCTCTAACCACCCTGCGGGTGTCTCAATTTCTCTGGATTTCAATCGTCAATTGGCTTTGCATTGGACAATCTATCGCTAAGTTTCGCCTTCCGATCGCGAGCGCAAATGGACCACGAATGTCACTCTTCCGGGACATTCTCACCATTGGTGCCTGACCATGAATTATTCTAATATCGACTCCCGAATCCGAACCTCCACTGTGAGAAAAAGCGTCACGAAAAGGAAAAGCCCTGCCACGGCGGAAAGGACCAGCCTTTCCAAGGAGCGAGGAAAAACCCGATCACCATTAAGCCATACATCCGCGGACGCCGCTTCGATTCCAAGAGTCGCTGGGAAACAGTCCTAACCTTCCACCTCATCGAATATGAAATACGCCACCCTCCATCTCTCGGCCATTCTCTGGCTTTCACTTTGCGCCCTCACACAAGCCAAGGAAGTCCGTCTCTACACCCAGCGCCATTACCCCGCAGATAAGGAATTCTTTGCGCAGTTCACTAAGGACACAGGCATCGAGGTGAAAGTCATCAAGGCTGGAGCCAACGAGCTCCTCACCCGGCTTGAGTCAGAAAAAGCGGCACCGCAGGCAGACCTTTTTATCACCACGGATGCCGGTGCACTCGACCGCGCCGATGCCGCTGGACTGCTTGACAAGCTCAACAATAAAACCGTGGCGGACAGGATTCCTGCAGGGCTTCAAGGGAAGAACGGCACTTGGGTGCCGATCACGATGCGCGCCAGGGTGATTGTCTACTCCAAGGAGCGGGCTGGAAAAAATCTTCCGAAAACATACGAGGATCTCGCCGACAGTCAGTGGAAAGGGCGAGTTCTGATCAGATCATCGAGCAACGCCTACAACCAATCGCTCCTCGCTTCGATTCTTGCTGCCGAAGGCCGGGATGCTGCCCTCGCGTGGGCCAAGGGGGTCACAGCCAACATGGCACGCCCGCCCCAAGGCAATGATCGCGATCAAGTCCGTAGCGTTGCACTGGGTCTTGGTGAATTAGCTGTGGTCAACACCTACTACCTCGGCCTGTTGGAGAACGCCGACGATCCCAAAGATCGAGCTGCTCGGGCCGCTGTTGGAGTGATCTTCCCTAATCAGTCAGGTCGTGGAGCTCATGTGAATGTCAGCGGAGCTGGAATCGTCAAGGGAGCGAAGAATCGTCCCCACGCCGTTGCCTTACTCGAATTTTTAACATCTAAGAAGATCCAAGCCAGCTACCAGAAAATGACTTCTGAGTTCGCCGTCGCCGAGGGGATCAAACCCGAACCCCTTCAGGCAAAATGGGGAACTTTCAAGCCAGACCTCACCTCTCTCCACGAACTTGCAGGACATCAGGAAGAAGCTGTGAAGATCTTTGACCTCGCAGGCTGGAAGTGAGATCTAGACCGGGTGCAAGAACCCCCGAAAGCGGGCCCCGATGCCTTGGTTCGCTCCCGGAATGGGCAAATCCGTGGTAGTCTACTGAGTTGGCGAACACTCGCCTGGCTCTGTGCCCTCACTCTTTTTGCCCCGGTTGTATGCGTCCTTTGGGAAGCGATTGTACCGGGTCACGGTAGTGACGCAGGGTCGTGGGACCATGTGCGAGCCAACCTGTTATGGCCCGCAATGCGCGACACTGCTATTCTGGTTGCAGGCGTCTGCCTGTTCTCTGTCCTGCTTGGAGTCCCTGCGGCTTGGTGTATCTCCACCCTGCAGTTTCGGGGCCGGGGACTTCTCTCCGTTCTTCTGGTCCTGCCGCTCGCGGTTCCTCCCTATGTTGCCGCGTTCGCGTCGACTGAGGCCCGTGAAGCTTTCATTCCAACTCTCGTCCAGGTTCGACTGGAAATGGGCGTTGATGCCTATCTCAAGGTCGAACTGATTCACCGTTTTGCGTGGCTCATCCTCATCTTTTCGGCGGTCCTCTATCCTTACGTTTTCCTTGCCTGCCGGTCCGCCTTTTCGGGTTCCTCGCGGCGCCTTGCGGAGGCCAGCCGGGCACTGGGTGCCGGCGGATGGGCAACCTTCCGTAAAATTAACCTCCCTCTTGCGCGCCCTGCTCTTGTCGCGGGGCTCTTCCTTGTCGCAATGGAGGTGATAAACGACTACGGGGCCGTACATCACCTAGGCATCAACACCATGACGGTGACGATTTTTCGCACATGGTTCAGCCTTGGTGAACTCGAGACCGCCCGTAGACTGGCTGGATGGATGCTTCTGGGAATTTTCACTCTCGTCTTACTTGAGCAGTGGCAGCGAGGACGCCGCGGATTTTTGTCAGGTCAGGAAGGAATCCCGCCCCGGCCTAAGTGCGGTCTGGTGGGCTCCATCATATGCTGGCTGGTCTGCATGATTCCCGTGACCCTTGGCCTCCTTGTTCCCCTTTTTATCCTTGTCCAGTGGTGGAGAGCGTCCACGAGGCCAGATGCCGCCCCGGAAATTTTTGCAGCGGCGCGCAACAGTCTCTTCCTCGGCGTTGGAGTCACGCTAGCCTGCCTGATCCTCGGCCTTGTCATCGCAGGGGTCGCCCGATTCACCAAGCGCCGGAGCGATCGGTTAATGGCCCACGGTTCGGGAATCGCAGGCTATGCCTCCCCGGGGGCTGTGATGGCAGCCGGAGTATTCGCATTAGCCGCGGCACTGCGGGCATGGTTTCCCCCGGATAGCTGGCTCGGAGCACGACTACTCTCTGACTCCCTGCTCTGGCTTGGTTTTGGCCTGACCGCGCGCTACGTCGCCATTGCAATTCAAATGGCAAGACAGTCCCAATCTCTTATCCCGCTCGTCAATGATAGCGCATCGAGCACCTTGGGCAGGAGCCCTCTCCAGAGCTTCATCTCGATTCATCTCCCTCTTATGCGGCCCGCGCTTGCAGGAGCAGCCATTCTCATCTTCGTTGACGTCTGCAAGGAGCTCCCACTCTGCCTGATGCTCCGGACCTTCGATTTTGAAACCCTTGGAACCTGGACCTGGGGTCTCGCTGACCAAGGGCAGATCTGGGCCACCGCCGCGCCCTCTCTGGTGTTAATTCTCACCTGCCTTCTGGGGCTCACCCTCGTGGAAATATTCGGCTGGCGCCACCAGAGGCGACGCCAGCCGTAGGTCATGTGAGTCAGACGAGCACCTCACCAAAGTGCGGCGCTCACTTTCAAAGCTAGACGATCGGCTCTGTCCTGACTATCGTTCCAAGAACCCGGAACTGACGCCTCCTTGTCCTAGGGAAGATCAAAGATCCAAGTGGGCCTTGCCATCTCCCGTTCACCATCTACAGCGAGTATCGCGTGAGCGCACAACTTAACCTAGAAAGCCTGAGCTTCTCCTATCCCGGCAGCAAGCAGCGCGCCTTGGAAGACGCGACCTTAGCGGTCAAAGATGGAGAGCTGCTTTCTCTCCTAGGGAAGAGTGGCAGCGGGAAATCAACGCTCCTCCGCCTTGTCGCGGGACTGGACCGCCCATCCAGCGGATCGATAACGCTCGGTCAGGAAACGTTAGCTGGAGCAAATACCTTTATCCGCCCTGAGCGCCGCCAGATTGGCCTCGTTCCTCAGGGGTGCGATCTGTTTCCTCATCTGAACGTTACTCGTAATATCGCCTATGGAATCCGACATTGGTCCCGCCGTGAGCGAAGTTTAAGGATCGATGAACTTCTTGAGCAGGTTGGCCTTGTCGGCTTTGGAAAACGGCTTCCTCATGAGCTCTCCGGAGGGGAAACTCAGCGCATTGCCCTCGCCCGGGCCCTCGCCCCGAAGCCCAGACTCCTCCTGTTAGATGAACCCTTCAGCAATCTTGATGTCGAGCTTCGGGAAACACTCCGCACGCTCACAGCGGACTTGCTGCGTGCTCAGGGCACCACCGCAATATTTGTTACCCATCATAGCGACGATGCCTTTTCGATTTCCGACCGAATCGCCGTGATGCAGGGAGGCCGCATTCTGCAGTCCGCACCAGCGAGGGAGATCTGGCATGCGCCTGCGTCACCGGAAGTTGCTGCTCTATTTGGCACAATCAATATGCTACCTCCATGTGGGGATGACAGCTCTCGCCCATCTTTCGCGCGTCCTGATCAACTCGTCCTCGATTCTGATATGAGCAAGTGTTTCGCCGGGGGAACGATCCGCAGGGTTGAATTCCTCGGATCCGTTCAGCGAGTGACCTTGGATCTGGGAACCTCCGACGAACCTCTCAGCGTTGACACTCCATCAGGAGAATCTCTCAAAGAAGGAGAAACGATGGGAGTTCGTTGGCGAGCGGAGTCGCCTAACGGTTGATCGCTCCGGGACGCAGCGGCCTTTCTCCCGCCTGTGAAAGTTCTTTGGAACCCCATTGATCGTCCCTGCGATCTTCCGCCAAAAGAATATCGTTATTAATCACGATAGCGTCGCATCCTCCTGCGGCTGCGATTCTCCGTTTGCTTCCATCGCGGTCCTGAAACGCCGGCTTTATCTCGATCTTGGCCTCGAATCCAGACGTTACGATTTGAGCCGCAATCTTACCCTCGTCCACATCTCCAGAAACCTTCGCAGTTGTAGACCCCTGCCTTCCGCCGGGCTCAATATGCCCCCACTCGTCGAGCCATGAGCCTGCCCCTCTGGCAACCAGCTCTCTTGCCGGCACCACAGTATCGCCGAACGCGGAGATGATGCGCTCAAGAATTTCAAGATTCCTTGGAGTTTCCCTCGGTTGGATAGAAATGCCGAATCCGTAACCAACAAAGTCGAATTCAAAGACAGGAGGGCGGCGAGACCCAAGTGAGAAAAGATAAACTGACGTTACGCGCTCCGGACACAAAGCCAATCCACTTCGTGTATCGCGGATCATCCGGCAGCTCCTTCCCCGCTCGCTTCCAAAAATACCAAAATTTGTTTCCCGCACAAAGGACAAGCCTCTACTCCGAACAACAAGGTGCATTGGATCAAAGTGTAAGAACTGGTTAATAAGAGCCTCGTGGCAATTTCTAAGGCGGAGCGGCTGATCCATATCCCGTTTTTACCTTAATCGCCTGGGATCTGGCTCAACGCCAAATGACTAAAGATTAACGATCACTTTGCCCTATGGCCGATGTGGACAACTCAACATCAACCCTGCTCTTTCCACCATCATCATGCAGTTTACCAGAACTGATCCGCCTAGGTTCCCACTGCAATCAGTTCCTTCCCGACGCGAAGAACGAATCGATTACCCGCAACTGCAAACCCGTAGACCTTGTCATCCTCGGCGACTTGGATGGAATTTTGCGATAGAATCTGAGGCTTATCACTTTCCGCACCCAACACCACGGTTTTGCCATTTTTGCAGAAACAGTAGACCCGATCTCCTGCTGCGACTGGAGAGGCCCAACAGCCATCCGGAAGCCGGTACTCCCAAAGCTGTTTACCATTAGAGAGGGACTGCGCCTGCAGGGTTCCCGCCCTGTTTATGAAATAGACGATACCACGGTGGAGCAGCGGCGAACTGAAGCTGGAAGTGGCTGATTCCGCGCGCCAAGCAACATGAGTTTTTGCAATATTCCCCTCTCCACCAAGCTTCACCGCGAGGCACTGCCGCGGACTAGATGAACCAATCACGACAATACTTCCATCACTGCTCGGCGACGCGACGGTGTTTCTTTTTATATTCTCCAACCACCAAATTCGCTCGCCATTATTGAGGTCATATCCCTCC
>DFWB01000102.1:1049-8226 GCA_002380675.1 Akkermansiaceae bacterium UBA4145 | reverse complement strand
TCATCAGACCGCTTTCTTCTCTGAAATGCCTGCCTTGAATTTCTGGAAGCGAATCCATACTTCACCTTGCTCGAGCTTTTCCTCGATAACCTCCAGAGTATCGAGCCCCCGCTTTGCCTGGGTATTATCCGGGGCCAGACTACCATCCGTCTTGAAACTGCTCTCGTGGCACGGACAATAATAGTGCTCCCCGCGATCACCCTCGTTACGATACTCCACCGCACACCCCGCATGGGGACAACTGGCGCTGAACACTATGACATCCCGCTCCGCAACTCTCTGCGCATACACGAGCCCCAGAGGAAGGTCCTTGTAGGTCGTCCACGCGTCGGACTTGTCGGCAATGACCTTGAACGCCTGTGGTGGACCGCCTACTGCGAGACTGTCAAGAGTCGTCAGGCGCGCTAGAATCCCCCCGGAATCACCGCTGAACAGCGGACTCAGAGCTACCCGTAGACCGACCACAGTTGGCACTGCAACAATCGCGCCGCCAAGAGCTATGCTGCAGAACTCTCTTCGCGGGAATCCATCACTTTTAGCAGGTGGATGCCCACCCTTATCCACCTCCGCATCGGCATCCTTCAGCCGATCGGCAGAGGATTGCTTGAGGGTATCCGACATCGGTACGTCGGGGAGGTCATCGTCTGTATCTGTCCCGGCCATGGGTTAGGGGGTAGATCCAGGCAGGAAGCTAAAGGAATATCCGCCACACCTCAAGGCAGCAGCGAGAGGACTTACCCTGACTTTATCGAGCCGATTCAATCCCGAAATCAGCCCAAAATAGAGGGGATCAGGAGAACATCAGACCTCCCAGCCTTTTCTAGGAGCGGTGCGGATCAACTTATCCGCAAGCGGGTTCCCCTTGGCCCTCAGCGCCTTGGCGTCCCACTCGACTTTCTCACCTGCCCGCAGCGCAACATTTCCGAGCAGAACCATCTCCGTCAGCGGCACAGAGTATTCGAAGTTCGAGAGGCAGGGAGAGCCTCCTTTACAGGCCTCAATCCATTCCTTGTACGGGTTATCTCCAACCCTGGGAAATACCGGGTCAGGGTCAGCATACTGAACTTCCTGCCCCTCGGAGAGAACCCGAAAACCGTTGGGGTTCCACTCCCTGAAGGCAATAGTGGCCTTCGAACCGACGATAAGGCTTCCATTTTTGGGCAGGCTCTTTTCACCGATAATATCCGCACTGGGTTGCTTCCCTCCGTCGTACCAGGTGAGGCTAACAGGCGGGAGATCCCCTCGGGCGGGAAATTCATAGCGGATTACGCTCCATTTCGGAGCGGTATCCTCACTGACCCCAGAGACATCCGCCTCAACACTGGTGGGCGCACCAAGCCCCAAAGCCCAAAAGGCCGCATCCATGTTGTGACATCCCATATCGCCAAGGGCTCCGGTCCCAAAATCCCAGAAGCCACGCCATTTGAAGGGATGATAACCGTCATGGTAGGGGCGTTCCGGAGCAGGGCCCAGCCATAGATCCCAGTCGAGATAATCCGGGACCGGCTTTGACCCCTCGGGCCGACTTATCCCCTGTGGCCAGATGGGGCGATCGGTCCACACATGCACCTCTCTTACCTCTCCAATGATTCCGGCCCTTACCACCTCAACCAGCTTCCGAGTACTGCTGTAAGAGTGACCCTGATTTCCCATCTGGGTAACGACCTTCTTATCGCGGGAACGCTTCAACATTTGGCGAGCCTGCCATACGGTATGGGCAAGAGGTTTCTGCACGTAGACGTGGAGTCCCAGATCCATCGCTAACATGCTGGCCGGAAAGTGGTGATGGTCTGGAGTGCTCACCGTCACCGCATCGAGCTGATCGCCAACCTGCTCAAGCATGACCCGGTAATCCTTGAAGAGTTTAGCTTTGGGAAAGCGTGCCTTTCTCGCCCGCAGAGTCCTTTCATCGACGTCACACAGAGCGACAATATTCTCGCTCATGACTCCCTCGCTGTCAGCCGTTCCCTTTCCCCCGGCTCCAATCACTCCGATATTGAGTTTGTCGTTCGGTGAAACCTTTCGCCCGGACGCCAGCCCAGCTGGCAGAAGCCCGGACCCTGCGACAAGAGAAGAACTCTGAAGAAAGCGACGTCGCGAGAATATGGTTTTCATCATGCCATCCGACGATTTTCCCGAGCCGGGGTCAAGCCGTTGAGTCGCACCACCCATGTTCTGGAAAAATCTGGACCTACTGGAATACGCTTCAACTCTCCTCTCCCCGTATTCGGGCGTCCAGCGCATGCCTTCCTCCGACCACATAGTCACCTCTCGACTCCCTCGCCAGAGAAGCCATGGCGCACCCCCTTTTAAGAGCAAGCTCGTCCTCTCCCTCCATGAGGGAATAGAGCACTCCTGCCGCTAGTGCGTCACCAGCCCCGATCGGACTGACCGCCTTACACGGAAAGGCCGGGTGACTGTCAAATTGATCTCCTAGCAGAGCACTCGCTCCTTTCCTGCTCTGTGTAAGAACAATATTTTCGATATCAAATTCCTCCTTTAACCGACGCAGTTCCGTCTCCGCATCGCCCGTTCGTCCCCAAAGCAATTCCAGATCAGCCTCCTTGATAAAAAGAATATGAATTCCGGCGATGATCGTCGAGAGGACCTCATGCGCGCGGGATGCCTGCCAGAGCTTCGAGCGGTAATTGATATCGAACGACACCTTGACGCCGGCTTTACACGCCAGCTGCACGGCATCAAGGACCGCATTGCTACTATCGTCCGACAGGGCTGGTGTAATTCCGGTGGCATGAAAATATTGGCTGTCATGAAGGGAATGCAGATCGATTTCATCAATCCTCAAGCCCTCAACGGAGGCTCCTTTCCGGTCATAGGTGACCGTAGTCAAATCATCTCTTTCCGCGACCTCTACCCACATTTGCTCCGTTCGACCTTCATCACTCCGGATCACAGAGGAAACATCGACTCCGTGAGTTCGAATACCGGAAACGACCCGCTCCCCGAGAGTCCCTGTCGCAACTTTTGAATGCCA
The DNA here is from genome assembly GCA_002380675.1 of Akkermansiaceae bacterium UBA4145. Classification (GTDB taxonomy): domain Bacteria; phylum Verrucomicrobiota; class Verrucomicrobiia; order Verrucomicrobiales; family Akkermansiaceae; genus Roseibacillus_B. Next base: position 5,231 of record DFWB01000102.1, on the reverse strand, counting down.
CGAAACACGTTTACCGAGATGCGCGAGTGCAATCGCACAGTTCGACTCTGCCCCTGCCACATCGAGGTGGAGTCCCACACTTGAGAGCAAAGGCAAACCCGGATCGGTAGTGAGGCTCAACATCGTGGACCCCAGAGTCGTGAAATCCCACGATCTCATTGATACGGAACGGTATTTTCTGGTGGGAACACAGGCTCCACCTTGCCCTCGAAAACCATTCCCATCTGAAGGATCCTAGGAATGAGGCGGGTCAAGGGCATCCCCACTTGGGGATACAACCACAGGAGCCTTCTGAGCTTTCTCACCCTCTACCTCTGCCGCCAATGGCATCGTAGCAGCAATACCTGCGGCCGCTGCGCCAGCAAGGAGCTGCTTCCTCTTATTGGAGTGCCCAAAGCGCTCCCTGCGAATGACAAGTGAGTTTCTATCGTGAACCCGGTAGACCACATTACGCACTTCGTCATCCCGGAAAAACTCTCCGCCCACCTTGAAAATCCGATACCAGAGGTGGTAATCATCCGCCCCCAGCCCAACAGCTCTCTCCTGATAATTTCCTGCTTTGAGAGCAACTCTTGTCCGCATCGTTACCGATGAGTGTGGGAGCATGTTGTCATCCGAGTTACCCGTGAACATCGTATCGAGAGATTTATTGGGCCAGTGAAGCCGCGGAGTAATCTCACCATCCTGCAGGGTGTTTAGCAGACAACCGTAAACGTCCACTCCCTTCTCATCCAGAGACTGAACCGCCCTTTCGAGATACGTGGGCGTGATCTGATCGTCATAATCCAGTGGCTTGTAGAACTCCGTTTCGCACTGTGCCAAGGCCTGTCGGTGCAACCAGCTGCAGTGCTCGATATCCGGCTTGAGCCCAGTACAAATCAAAGGCAAGTCGTAACGCTCAGCCAGCTTCTCCCCGAAGGACCACGAACCATCCACTAGGAGAACGGTCCTGAAATTTCTGTAGGTCTGAGCCGCTATACTGTTGATCGCATCATCGAGAAAAGACGCATCAACGCCCTCATGAATACGAACTCCAACCGTTACGCGCGCATTCTCATGCTGCAGGCCCGTATGAGTCAGGTTTGCCAGCACAGGACGGTAAGCACTGGCATAATTAGAACCCAGAGAAAGCTGATCAACTGATGCGAGGCACTTGACCGGATCGAGCTTGGCAGCCTTGAGAATCGCCCGGTGCGCGATCTTCGCCAGTCGCTTCGGATTATCATTCCAATCAATGAGATATCCATTGTAGCCGCCTTTGATGAAATCTGCGATTCCACACGTCTTGGTTACAACAACCGGAATTCCGCAGCTGAGAGCCTCTGCCGCAGTGAGCAGGAATCCTTCCTTCCGACTGTTTCCTAATAAGACATGACAACCTTCCAAGCGGTGGCGATAACTTAGCGCGTTGAAGTCGAGAGGTCGGATATCCAACCGGTCCTCAACCCCGAGTTTCCGCGCCAACTTCATCACCGCCTCCATCGCCTCTCCCTGAACTCTCTGAGTGTAGTCCAGACCGGCAGTTTCTGCTCCAGTCCAGGCCCGCACTATAAACCGGGGGTTTTCCGCAAGGAGGTATGGGAGGGTCATCAGCCCCTTGTCCTCCAAAGGACGCCCCATCCATCCAACCACAACTCGCCCCTGCGGATCGTTTTGTCCTTTGGCCATACAGAATTCCGTCACCGGCGGAGGAAGAACTCCTCCATTCACGTGGCCGTTTTCGCGGATCCAGTTGGCATACCGGTCCATGACCTTCTGGGAAACACCAGCTACCGTCATTCCTGTCTGCCCCTCATAGGCCTTACTGAAATACCGCCATCCGGCGTCATCCCAAGAGTGAAGCACCAGAGATGTCGGTCGTTCAGGAAGACCGTCCAATTTCCCATAGCTCAAAAACCATGAACTCGGATCGTTGGGAGCAACCCGCGTGACTTCCCCACAGCTGAAACCATTCTCCATGGCTTTATCAAGGAGAGGAGTATCATTGGACTGGCAGTACAGAGTGGTACGCTCCCTGACCCAGTCAGGCAATGTCTCTATATATCTTAGAACTGCAGTCTGGGCTCCTCCGAGCGCCATGTTGTGGCTTACGAAGCAAGGAGCAATCTGAGGAAGCATTGTATGCGACATAGTAAAGGCGGGTGAACTTTCGGGGGCCACGGAGTATACTGGAACACCGCGCTGCTGGCAACAACGACGCGATCACTACTCACAATCGTTAGGCGCGACTTCCCCTCGGAGTATTCAAAAAATGCGGCGTTGATGACAATTTCTGCGTTTCCCGGAGTCCGTTTCGACTCGATCGGAACACTCCTGTCTCTCGAGCGCATTGGTTTTCAGCGCTTTGGGAGGCTTTTCCAGATATTTGCAGGAAAATGATCCATTGAAGACAAGTGCGGCCAGAGGTTGTAGAATACCGGCGTCGTTGACCGTATAATCGTCCGTTGACCGATGATGAACTTGCCGATCCCAATCATAATCCTGTTTCTGCTGACAGCCTCAGCGGGCATGATGATGGGAGAAAAGGAGGGTCATTGGGCATTCCAGCCGCTGCGGGAGCCCACTCCTCCGGCAAACCTTCCAGACAACTGGAGCATCAACAGAATCGATCCCTTTATCCTCGCGGCCTTGGTAGATGCCGGCCTGCGCCCCAGCCCACAAGCGGACCCCGCCACCCTTCTTCGTCGTCTCTCTCTCGATCTCACAGGCCTGCCCCCCACCCTTGAGGAGCTCGAGAACTTTGAATCTGCGGTGACCGAGAAAGGCCCCAATCAGGCCTACCTCGCCCTCGTCGAAAGGCTACTGGCCTCCCCCCACTATGGTGAACGCTGGGGCCGTCACTGGCTCGACGTCAGCCGCTACATCCAAGGAAAGACCAAGGTAGCCGCCGTCGACCGAATCGACATGGCAGAGCCCTACCGGGACTACGTAGTACGAGCTCTGAACACCAACAAGCCGTTCGACCAGTTTGTCCTCGAACAGATTGCGGGCGACATTCTAGCAGGAGCAGGAGAGCCGCACGAGGACCAGCTCGATCTTCTGGCTGCTCCAGGCTTTCTCTCCATCGGCCCATGGTTCGCGGACTGCGCCGATCCCAATACCCTGCGGATGGACATCATTGATGAGCAGATCTCAACAACCACTCAGGCTTTTCTTGGTCTCAACTTTGCCTGCGCACGCTGTCACGACCACTTCTTCGATCCTGTTCCGACCCGCGACTACTATGCTCTGGCCGGCATTTTCGGAAGCACGCGAATCCTCAAGAAGAATAGCAGCAACTGGAGAGACGGTCGTTATCGGCTGACACGACCAGAAGCATCCCGGGAGCAAATTCGTGCGTATGAAACAAACGAAGAGCTGGTAGGCTCTCTGCGTCGGGACCGCTGGAACGCTCTTTCCGAGGCTCGGGAAGATCTACTCAAACGGGAATTCCGCCAAAAGGATGCCCACTACAAAAGCGCCCTCAAGGATCTGCCCCCCATGCCCACGGTTGAGATCGAGGCTGAAGACTACCAGGGACAGAACAACGTGCGCCGCGTCGAGGTGGATGGAGAAACCGTCGTAGAGACCCAGCGGGAGCGGCTACAGTGGGTGGGATGGCGCCCGGAACTCCCGGAAGCCGGCACCTACACCATCCTTCTCCGCTGCGCGGCTCCGGAATCCTACCGCGTCGAGCTGAAAATCGACGGCAAATCGGTAGTAAGTGAATTCGCCCTCCCGGCGAGCGGCGGGTGGGAGAGCAGGCATTTCCGATGGGTAAGCCTCGGCCACTATCTGCTCCGAAGTGGAAAGAATGACGTTCGCCTCTGGGCCGAGGACCATTCCTACCTACCCCGGATCGACAAACTACGCTTTGTCAGGACGCCGCCACACCGCGGCAAGTGGATGAACGAAGCATCCAAGAAGTGGGGGCTCCGCAAAGAGATTCTCTCTCAACTTCAGTTCGTTCCCCACGCCTGGCCCCCGGGAATCGCTGACCTCGAGCGCTTCTTTGTCCCTGAGGCTGTCTCTCGAATCGACACCGAAATTGAGAAACGTCGGTCACTCCATTCTCCTCTCCCTCGCATGCTCGCCGTGACGGATGCCCAAGGAGCCCGTGACGAACCGGTGCATATCGGTGGAGACACCTACAATGTCGAGAAGGAGCCCGTCCCGCGGGCTGTCCCCTCGCTCGCAAAGCAC
>DFWB01000102.1:0-770 GCA_002380675.1 Akkermansiaceae bacterium UBA4145 | reverse complement strand
CCCGCGGGCTGTTCCCTCGCTCGCAAAGCACCTCGTGAAGAGCCCTGTTATCCCGGCACATTCCAGTGGCCGACTGCAGCTGGCACAATGGATCGTCGATCCCCGAAATCCCCTGACCGCTCGCGTCATCGCCAATCGTCTCTGGCAGGGACACTTTGGGACGGGCATTGTCGCAACATCCGGTGATTTTGGAATCCAAGGTGCAGACCCTACGAATCAGCCTCTCCTCGACTATCTTGCTGCCAGACTCATCGCGATGGATTGGTCTTTGAAGGACCTCCACCGCCTCATCGTTACCTCGGCCACCTACAGGCAGAGCAGCTCAACAGCTCCGACCAAGACGAATCCTGACCCCGACAACAAACTCCTCTGGCGCTACCCACGACGTCGGCTGGAAGCCGAGGCCCTCTATGACTCAATGCTGAGCCTCGCGGGCAAGGTACCCCGGCAGCCCAGCGGTCAGCCTCTTGACAACAGCAAGTCCAAGGATCGAGCGATGTATATTCTCACCTCGGGACGCTCTCCACTTGGGATGGGAATCGAAATCCGGAAGATGTTGCATCTCTTTGGATACGATCCATCAGGAGTTCCAGTCCACCAGAGGGATAGCTCGGTCAATACCTCACAATCTCTTTTCTGGCTCAACAACAAACTTCCCCGCTACTACGCGTCCAAGCTAGCCGAACACCTGCTCTCCCTGCCGGACTTAAATGACGAACAGCGAGTCACCATCGCCTTCCGCATGATTCTCGGACACTCCCCCGGCCCCC
>DFWB01000130.1 GCA_002380675.1 Akkermansiaceae bacterium UBA4145 | reverse complement strand
ATGTAGGTCAAGTTGGATCCTGTTTCTGCAGGGAAAACCCTTGCTTGCCCTGCGTATTGGCGTTAACCGGCTCTCGGAGATGGTCAACGCCACTTCGTCATCATGAATATTGTTTCGCTTCTTTCGGAGCGCCGCGTCATCCCGGATTTGAGCGCGGGCACACGTGATGAGGTTCTTGACGAGATGGTTGGCCATCTTGTTGCTGCCGGAGACCTCGCCGAACCATCGCATGGAGCAGTGGTTGAAGCTCTTGCAGCGAGGGAGGAGCGCGTCAGCACTGGTATTGGACACGGGGTGGCAATTCCCCATTGCTATTCGGACAGCTTGAATGATCCAGTTGCTCTGTTTGGTCGGTCGCGGAGCGGAATTGACTTCAATGCCTGTGACAACGCGGTGGTTCACTTCGTCATTCTTCTTGTGGTGCCCGAAAATCAGCCCAATTCCCATCTGCAGACTCTTGCTGTTATTGCGCGATTGTTCTCCCAGCATGCCGTTCGGGAGAAAATGACAGAGGCGTCTACCGCCAGCGATCTGCTGAGGTCGCTGGAGCAGTGCGAATTGGAACTCGATTGAATTCTGATCGCCGCCCAGACAACTAAAATGTTAGCCTTCTTACGTTAAAGGAACGCTCGATTCCAGCGTGCATTAAACATAGCGAATTCCAGATGACACTTTTAAGGGTTCTTCAAGAGCGGCTGAGAGCTGCATGTGTAGATTGCGGTATTGACGAAGCAGACGCAGGGAGGGCGAGTCTCAGTCATGCTGCTGACTTACGTTTTGGCGATTACCAGTCAAATGCCGCCATGGTTCTCGCCAAGAGTGCAAAGCGGAGCCCCAGGGATCTCGCAGAGGCCCTAAAGGCCTCTATCGAAGTTGAGGATATTGGAGAAGTGGAAATTGCGGGCCCCGGTTTTCTTAATTTCCGGGTAAGTGCTCCTGCTTATGCGGAAAGGCTCAGCGGGCTGATGGATGACGATCGTCTCGGGGTGGAGCCGGTGGAGAGCCCACGCCGGATTGTGATTGATTTCAGTGCGCCAAACGTGGCTAAGCCCATGCATGTCGGGCACCTCCGCTCAACGTTTATTGGAGATAGTCTGGCCCGCATTGGGCGCTTTTTGGGTCATGATGTTATCAGTGACAACCACATCGGAGACTGGGGGACGCAGTTTGGGATGGTGATCTGGGCGTGGAAGCGGTCGCTTGATCGGAAGTCCCTTGAAGACAATCCGCTCAACGAGCTTCTCAGACTTTACCGAGCTGCCAGTGAGAGATGTGGTGAAGATGATGCGGTAAGGGAAGAATGCAGGAAGGAGTTGGTTGCCCTTCAGCAAGGGGACGAGGAGAATCTTTCGATCTGGCGAGAGTGCGTGAGCCTTTCACGGGAGGGACTCGAGGTGATCTACGATCGGCTGGGAGTGTCTTTTGATCACTGGCTGGGAGAGAGCTCCTATAACGACCGTCTCTCCGATGTGGTTGAGGACCTCGTGGAGGAGGGGTTAGCGCGTGAGAGTGACGGAGCGATATGCGTGTTCTCGGCAGGTTTAGAGGATCCCGGAGTTGATCCGTTCAAGATTCAGAAGGATGGAGGTTGGGAGGATAAGCCCATGATTGTGAGGAAGAGCGATGGAGGTTTTAATTATGCCACTACTGATATCGCGACAGTTGATTACCGGCTGGAGGAGCTTAAGGCAGATGCGGCCTGGTATGTCGTGGATCATCGACAGGGGGATCATTTCAGGCAGCTTTTCGCCGTTGCGGCGCGACGCGGATGCCGAATGGGTCTCGAACATGTTTCGTTCGGAACGATTCTGGGGAAGGATGGTAAACCGCTGAAGACCCGCTCGGGTGATCTGCCTCTCCTGAGCGACCTGCTTGATGATGCCGTCGAAGCAGCAAGGAAAAGTTCGGAGGGGCGCTCTCGGGTCGAGAAGCAGGAGGAACGCGATGCTCTGGCTGAGTTAATAGGAATCAGCGCGATCAAGTTTATGGAGCTCTCCCACCATCGGACTTCTGATTATATTTTTGATCTTGATAAAATGGTGTCCATGGACGGAGACACGGCCCCGTATCTGCAGTATAGCTATGTGAGGTGTCGTTCTATTTTCGCGAAAATGGGAGGGGATTATGTTCCTGATGGCGCTGCTCTCGAGCTTTCCGAGGAGAGAGAGCTGCATCTTGCAAGAATGCTGGTGCGCTTTGGCGAAATGGTTCCCGTCGTGCTAGAGGGATTCCGACCAAATCTTCTTGCAGGATACCTCCTTGAGCTCGCGCGCGCCTACCATTCGTTCTTTCAGTCGTGTCCAGTTCTGAAATCAGAGGGGGCTATCAAGGATACGCGTCTCGCCCTCTGTGAATTGACTGCCCGTGTTCTCCGGCAGGGGCTCCAGTTGCTCGGCATTGAAGTTCCTGAGAGAATGTAACAGGTAGTAGGAAAGATGATCGGAAGGGATGCGATTGTTGTGAAAGTGGGTACCGGTGTTCTCACTCGGAAGGATGGGACATTGGATAGCGCGTCGCTTGCTCGCCTGGTCAATGCACTCGCGGATCTGCCCGACCAAGGTAAGCGTGTGGTCCTGGTCTCGTCTGGGGCAGTAGGAGCTGGTATTTCCGCCCTTGGCCTCAAGGAGTATCCGGATGATGTATCTGCACGGCAAGCAGCTGCCGCCGTGGGTCAGACCCGGCTCATGCATGCCTACGAAAATCTTTTTCGAAGCTTTGACCTTAGTGTGGCGCAGCTTCTTCTCACTGCGGCTGATCTTGAAAACGATGATCGCCGTAGCCGGGTCAGCGCTCTTCTTGGGCGTCTTGTTGATGAGCAGGGTATCGTGCCGGTGATCAACCAGAATGATTCGGTCGCGGTCGAAGAATTAAGTGTCGGAGATAATGATATGTTATCCGCTCGGGTTGCGGGCCTTGTTTCGGCGCGGATGCTGATACTGTTGACGACTGTGGATGGGTTGTATCCTCCAGATTCAGAGAAAATCGTGGAAGAGGTCGCCTCTGTCGGCGAGGTCATGTCTTACGCCAAGGAGGAAAAGGGAAGGTTTGCGATTGGAGGAATGGAATCCAAACTTAGGGCGGTGAAGTTTGCAGTTGAACAGGGAGTGGAGACTGTCATTGCAAATGGGCGCCGACCGGATCGACTTGCCCAGATTTTGGAGGGCGGTGGCCTTGGAACAAGGTTCCCGGTTGGCGAGTGAGAATTTTGAATCTATAGAATGCCTCTCATGAGTGGAAGTGAAAGTCTGAGCCCAGAAGCTATCCACGAGGAGATTTATGCGATGGGCAAAAGGGCCAGAGCAGCTGGACACGCTCTGGCTAATCTGGCTGCCGATCAGAAGAATTCTATTTTAAGGGCGATGGCGGCTGAATTGCGGTCTCAGGCGACTGTGATTCTATCCGAAAACGCAAAGGATCTGGAGGACGGCCGGGAAAACGGACTCAGTAGTGCGATGCTGGATCGACTGCGGCTGAATGAATCTCGTCTGGAGGCTATGGCTGACGGGGTCGAGCAAGTAGCTCAGCTCTCTGATCCTGTCGGCGATGTTCTTGATGAAAAGGAACGGCCGAACGGGATGAAAATCCAGCAGGTCAGGGTTCCAATAGGCGTGATAGGGATCATTTTTGAGAGTCGTCCCAATGTGACCAGTGACGCTGCAGTTCTCTGTCTCAAGTCCGGAAATGCGACTATTTTGCGGGGCGGATCCGAGGCGATTCACTCAAATCGGGCGATCTGTGACGCGTTGCAAACCGGAGGCGAGGCCGAGGGGCTTCCTCCATCTTCTATTCAACTGGTGCCGTTCACTGACAGGGAAAGCGTGAAGGAGATGGCCTCCATGGATCGTTACCTCGATCTGATTATTCCACGGGGAGGTAAGGGTTTGATCGAAACGGTGGTATCTCTGGCGCGAATGCCGGTCATCAAGCATTACGATGGCATCTGCCATGTATTTGTCGATGAAGCGGCAGAGTTGGAGATGGCTCGCCTGATCACGGTCGACGCAAAGACGCAAAAGCCCGGCGTCTGTAATGCTCTGGAAACTCTCCTCGTGCATGAGGGAGTAGCTGAGAAACTACTTCCTGAGGTTGCCAGCTCTCTTGCCTGCCTGGGGGTCGAATTAAGGGGATGCCAGCGAACAGAGGAGATTCTGGGCGAAGTGGTGGGAGTAGCAACCGAAGAGGACTGGCGAGCTGAGTATCTCGATCTGATTCTTTCCATCAAGGTGGTCGCTTCTAAAGAGGAGGCAATCGAGCATATCAACTTGTATGGCTCTCATCATACGGACTGTATTGTCACAGACGACCTGGAGAGTGCAGAGAAGTTTCTGAGGGAGGTCGACTCAGCGTGCACGTTTCACAATCTGTCCACCCGCTTCAGTGATGGCGAGGAGTTTGGATTTGGAGCAGAAATTGGGATATCCACCGACAAGATTCACGCGAGAGGTCCGATGGCCCTCCGCGAATTGACGTCCTACCAATATCGGGTCCGAGGAAATGGGCAGCTGAAGGAGTCCCCGTATTGAGGCAGTGAGCCCCGGCTCAGGTCCTGACAAGCTTGACGAGTAGCTTGTGTGAAAGGGCCTTACTTTGGAGTAGCAGGTTTCTTTTTAGGCGACATTCCATTGCTCCACATATCACCCCATAATCCCTTGGAAGACCACTCTTTGCCGGGGTATTTGCTTGTGTGCTTGCTCGCCATGCCAAAGTAAAAGGCCATCAGGACGAGAAAAAGGAGCCCGATCGTAATAGCAAAATTCGAGCCGCTGGATGTTTGAGTGCTGGCAAGAGGCGCCGGAACACCTGGACGAACGGAAGGAGTAGCAGACGGCGCGGGACGTTTACGAGGTTCACTAGTCTCCTTTTTTTTGGGGAGAGGAGCTCGCTGCTTGGGGACGTGGTCCTCGTCCGCCAGTGCATCCTTCTCTTTGTCGGTCAGTTCGAACTCCAAGGCAGCGTCCCCAACGAGGATGTCGAGGTCGTTTTCGAGGTCGATAATCTCCATCCTATCATCATCCAGCTTGATTCCGTTAGTCGAATCCTTGTCCTCAAGAATATAGCCTCCCTCAATGCGCTTCATCTCACAGTGGTGGGAAGAAACGGATGGGCAATCGATTACGATATCATTATCTGTCGAGCGCCCCATACGGACAACTTTCCGGTCGAGAGCGAAGCGGTAGGGCTGGGCATTCTTGCCTTGGACGTTGATACAGACTCGGGGCATGATTTCGTAACGGGAAGGTTTTCAGCAATGGTGGGCTTTCAGCCCGGTTGACAGCTGCGCCGTCTCGGGTTAGTTCCCGCCAACCAGAGTTCTATCATGAGTAAGAAGGACAGTGAAACCAAAGAATTTCACGCAGAAGTTCGCCAGCTTCTGGATATCGTTATCCATTCCCTATACACCGACAGGGAAATTTTCATCAGGGAGTTAATTTCCAATGCCTCCGATGCCTTGGAGAAGCTGAGGATGACTCAACTGACTGAGAATAAGATATTTGAGGGAGATCTTCCGCTTGAGGTAAATGTCACTACTGACGAAGCTGCGAGGACGATTACCATTGCGGATTACGGGATCGGTATGACCCGCGATGAGCTCTCTGAGAATTTGGGCACAATTGCCCACTCTGGGACCAAGGCGTTTCTTGAGAAAACGAAGGATGGAGCCAAGCCAGACGTGATCGGTCAGTTTGGAGTAGGGTTTTACAGCGCTTATATGGTCGCTGATAAGGTGGAGGTGTTTACGCATTCGTGGCAAGAGGATGAGGAGCATCTGCGCTGGGAGAGCGATGGAGCCAGTGGTTATACCATTGATGGGGTAGAAGGGCAAAGGAGGGGTTCCCGGATCGTGGTGCACCTGAAAGAGGAGCATGAGGAGTTTGCGAAGACCCAGAGAGTCAGGGGAATCGTGGAGCGCTATTCAAACTTTGTCGGCTTCCCGGTGAATTTGAACGGTGAGCGTGTCAACACTGTCGAAGCCTTGTGGTTGCGTTCCAAAAAAGAGGTGACCGACGAGCAATATAAGGAGTTCTACCAATTTACGGCACACGCGATGGACAATCCTCGCTACACCATGCATTTTTCCGCGGACGCTCCGCTCGCAATTAATGCGCTTCTTTTCGTTCCTGAGGAGAATGCGGAGCGCATGGGTCTGGGAGCGCAGCCTCCCGGGGTTGCTCTTTACTGCCGCAAGGTATTGATAGATGCGCAACCAGAAGGTCTTCTGCCAGAATGGTTGCGATTTCTGAGAGGGGTTGTCGATAGCGAGGATCTGCCACTGAATATTTCAAGGGAATCCATGCAGGATACTGCCCTGGTTCGGAAGCTCAATGAGGTGATCACAAAGCGATTCATCAAATTCCTCGTGAAGCAGGCAGAAGATTCTCCCGGAGACTACAAGCAATTTTACGAGAGGTTTAACCGCTTTCTCAAGGAGGGCATTGTCGCATCCCCGGCACATCAGGAGCTGCTTGCAGGGCTCCTGCGATTTGAATCCTCCATGACGGATTCGGGAGAGGTCACCTCTCTCGATGGTTATCTGGATCGGATGAAGGAGGGTCAGGAAGAGATTTATTTTCTGGTTGGGCCCAGCCGTGAGGTGCTTGAGAAGGGTCCATATTTTGAGGGATTCCGAGACAGGGGCCTGGAAGTGGCATTCTTTACTGAAGCGGTTGATGACTATGTCCTCGAAGGTCTCAGGGAATATAAGGGGAAGAAGCTGGTAGCTGCTAATCGGTCCGGGATTGAATTGGAGGACCTGCCTCAGGAGGGCGGGGAGGACTCATTGAATGAGGAGGAGACTGAAGGATTGATCTCGTGGTTGAATTCAGCGCTCGAAGGTCGTGTCGCGCGGGTTGATGCTGGAAAAAGATTAGTCAACCATCCCATGGTGGCATTGCTTCCTGAGGATGCTCCGAATGCACAGATGCGGGCAATGATGGAAGCGATGGGGCAGGAGGCTCCTGAATCGAAGGCCAAGCTTGAGGTGAATCCTCGTCATCCGCTCATTCGTCAGCTTGCATCCATGCATGAGGACCAAGGAGAGCTGGCGTCAAAAGTTGCCGACCAACTGACGAACCATGCGTTACTTGCAGCAGGCATGGAGGTCAACACTGCAGAGATAGCGGAGGGAATGGCCGAATTGCTTGGAGAGCTGCTCGAATAATCGAGGTGCTCGCTCTGCTATTCGGCGCTATCAGGATAACTGCCCAGTAGCTTGACGAGAGAGCAATGTTTTTCAAGTTCTACGAGGGCAGAAGACACCTGTTCTGTCTCGCAATGCCCGGCGAGATCCACATAGAAAATGTATTCCCAGTCTTTCTGCTTGGAGGGCCTTGACTCGATCTTGGACATGTTGATCTCAAAGGAATCGAAGGCCTTCAGGGCAGCAACCAGCGATCCCGGGCGGTCATTAACCGAGAAGAGAATAGAGGTGCGGTCACGGCCTGTGGGGGGACATGTTTTTTCCCCAATAACGAGGAAGCGGGTTGTGTTGGTCGCTCGATCTTGAATCGACTCTTCCAGAACCTCGAGGCCAGCTAGCTCGGCAGCCAGCTTTCCGCCCAGTGCAGCGGCTCCCTCATGGCCTTTTTCTCTCGCGAGGTGAGCGGCCTTGGTTGTTGATGAAACTTCCACCAGTTCAGCATTCGGGAGATGACGCAGGATCCAGTTCTTGCATTGGCCAAAAACCTGAGGATGAGAGTATAGAGTTTTGATGCTCTTGCGTGGAATCGCTGCGAGAAGATTGTTTTCGATCCGAAGGAGAATTTGGGCGCAGATCCTCAGTGGGGAGTCGACAAAAAGGTCAAGTGTATGGGAAACTGCACCTTCGGTGGAATTCTCGATTGGAACGACACCATAATCGGCTCGCCGCCGGGCTACATCATCAAATACCTCTGCAAAGCTTGAGTGCGAGTTGTAGTTGACCGAGTGCCCGAACTTCTTGATCGCAGCCTGATGAGTCCATGTGCCTTCCGGTCCAAGGTAGGCAATTTTGAGGTCCTCTTCGAGGGCGAGTGCGGCCGACATGATTTCCCGATAAATCGCCCGGATGGACTTCTCCGGGAGAATTCCCTGATTCATTTGGACCAGCTTCCTCAGAAGTGCATCTTCCCGGTCGGGCGCGTATATCTGGAGGCCGTCGCGCTTCTTGATCAGGCCAACCTCATGCACGAGATCAGCCCGCTGCGAAAGAAGTTCAAGCAGCTGCTGATCGATTGCATCGATTTTATTTCGGATTTCGTCGAGAGACACTTTTTGGTAGCTGGAACGGATAGGTGTGAAACTCTAGCCTGAAAAGAGTTAGCTGCCGAGTTCTCCTTTCTCTGAGGGGACGTTTTCCTCAGAGGGCTCAGCGAGTGTAAGTTGTTTTTCCTCTTGTGAAGGTTCGCCTGTCTCCGTCCCTTCAGAGGGTTCCTCAGTGGGTGGAGGCTCCGGCAGCTCGACTGCGCGGAGTTCCTCAGAATTGGGAAGTTCGTCGATAGATTTAATCCCAAAATGCTCGAAGAAGAAATCCGTTGTGCCGTAGAGGAGAGGCCGGCCGGGTAAGTCTGCTCTCCCAGCGATTTTAATAAGTTCCCGATCAAGTAATTTTTGAAGAATACTATCAGAGGAAACCCCCCTCACATGCTCAATGGAGGCCTTGGTGACTGGCTGGCGGTAGGCCACAATGGCCAGAGTTTCCATTGCAGGAGGGCTGAGGCGTCGGGGCTTTAATCCAGGAAAGAGCTGGCGGACGAATCCTCCATATTCAGGCCGGGTAAAAATTTTCCATCCCTTTGACCTTTCCGTCACTGAGAAGGAGCGCTTGCCACGGTCATACTTACGGTTAAGAGCATCAATAGCTTCAATTACCGCCTCCTCATCGACGTTAGCGCGCTCCTTGAAGGTTTGAGCGAGGGCGCTCTCTGCCTCGCTAGGTTGTTCCTCGTCAGCCATTCCATCCTCAAGCTCGGCTAGTCGATTTCGGATCAAACGGGCAATTTCCGAGGAGCTCAGGGGCTCTTCGGAGGCGATGAGGACTGATTCAATGACCGCGGGGAGATCCATAGGGCGGGGGGAACCCTAGGAGGCCAGAGGTCAAATTCAAGCGCAGGACGATCTAGAGAATGTGAATATCAAGGGAGAAGAGAGGCACTTTCCTCTTGCAGCGTATGTGGAAAGCCAGTAGGCAATCCCGCCCTCGCTTTGAAGTTCGCTCCTCTGGCGGGTTATCATAGCGCAATTTCCGTAATTAGATTACCTCATGGCCGCGAAAAAGAAGGCTGCAAAGAAAGCTCCC
>DFWB01000199.1 GCA_002380675.1 Akkermansiaceae bacterium UBA4145 | reverse complement strand
TCGGGTGAACCAAATGAATTGACTATATTCCTGAAATCCTTGGTCGGTCACAGTCAGGACTCCTGCCCATCGCCTTTGGGTCACCGGGAATTGGCTAAGGCCACCGGGTTACGCTCGGAATTCAGGGCGCAGGTTTCTCGAGGCCTTCAGGTGCGTCTAGCTCAGTCTTTTTGAGAGCGCCGTCGTTCTCCTCCTCAGGTATCCCTATTTCTTGCAAGCGAGCTTTCCAGACCACTTCGCCGGCGAGATTGATGACCGCGCGCTCATAGAGTTGTCCGAGAGAGACGCGGGCGAAGCCTCCCTTAAATGGCGCTGCCCTCGAGAATTCGGCTGAGATAATGATTTCACCTGTCCTTGAAAGGTATCCAAAATTCTGGGTCGTCAGGTCCCTTACGACCGCCAGCCCATCGAAGAAGCCCCGATCCACATAATATTCATCCGGGATGTCCGCGATGAATTCTCCTGTGGAACGCCGCAAAATTCCAAAGCGAGGTTTGCCGGCGACTCGTTTGGTTCTTCTCGCTACAATGGCGTCACTTTCAGAATTTTCATATTTGCGTTCAATCTGCCATTCACCTTTCTCCTCCATCAGCCAATTGCCATCACGGTCCATTAGGCGTCCATCGACTACCGCAGCGCCATTGATGAATTTCCCAACCCTTCGGAATGGTCCTTCTGCGATTACTTTTGCGTCTATATCAATGATCGCCCATTCTGAAGACCTTATGTCGAGCGCCACTCCCGCGCGACCCTCCGAGAAATCGTTGACGACGAGATCTTCAAAAGCATGCAGGAGATTGCCCTGATAATCGATGAGGGTCCAAGTGCCATTGCCTTGCCGCTGCGCCCCTGATCCAGGCAGGTCTCCGGGCTCAAGGTTGACCCACGCTCTTTCGCTATTGAATGGTCGGCCGGCCGCAAATTTTGTGTTGATGAAGGGCTTTCCATCCTTCCTTAGGTATTGAACGTAGGCATCCTCCCCGGTTCCGTAGCGTGCGAGGACAATCGGGGCGTCAGATCCCGCTGTTAATTGGGGAGGTCCCGACCTGGAAACTCCGAACAAAGCCATCCCTTCTGAATCAAGCAGCCCTGGATAAGGGCCTTCCACAACGGCGAAATCCCATAGCCCGCTGGCAAAGCCATCCTCCTTAATCTTGCGGATTGCTCTTCGGAATGCTCGTTGGCCATTCTTGTTGATGAAGTAGGATTCATCCCTCTGGAGTTTTTCGTTCCAGTCAGTGACTGCGATGAGTGGTTTTGCTGGAAGGCTTACCGGGGATAGTTTCGCCGCGGGATGGGCGTTGATGTATTCCTGGTCATCAACGCTGAGGCGGGCCAGAGCCACAGTGACCATCTTTCCGCCGTCCATCCGAAGATTCACCATGGATTTACCATTAAGCCCCAGAAATTCGGCTGTGATCTTGCGGCCCTTGACGTCGGTAAATTCTCTCAATTCCGCCAGGACCGGTGACGTTCCTGTAAAGAGGACTGCGAGCCCTGAAAGGCAGAGGGTTAATAGCGAACGGTTCACAAGCCAATAGGAAGCAATCGAGGCCCCGGAGGCAAGTCATTCCCCATTGAGCACGGTAGAGGTTTATCGGAAGTGGGCGGGTGTGTTGACCGCGCTAAGTCAAAAAGGGGTGCTGTGCACTGAAACTTCCACAGCTTTCGGGTAACAAATGGCGGCCCCCCTTCCCTGTAACGGCGTCCCCTTTGCGTGTTAGAGGCTGTCTGGTTCCTGAAGCAGATCGTTAAGTCGATTCAGAAGCATTCCTGCTCCCCCTCCGTCGACTACCCGGTGATCGAAGGTGAGGACGAGGTCCGCCTCGGTGATCGGAATAAATGCGCCATCGTCCTCCGACCAGACAGGTTTCTTTTTTCCAGCTCCCATACCAAGAATCAGGGTCTCACTTGGCAGCGGGATCGGCGTTCCCCACATCAAACCGAAGGTGCCAAAATTGGTTACAGTGGCAATTCCTCCGCCAGTGTTCTCTTCTGGGACGCGCCGCTCTCTGGCTTTTCGTATCAGCTCCTGATATTCATCCATTAACTCTTTGATGGTTCGGCCATCGACATTACGGAGAACAGGGACCAGAACGCCATCTTCTACCTGAACAGCAACGCCGATATCTAATGCCCGAGGGTGAACGATTTGTTCACCTATCAGATAACCGGCAGTAGCGGGTTCCTCAGCGAGGGCCTTCCCGAACGCTCTGAGAAGAAAAATGGTCAGGGGAGGTTTGGGGTCGAGGCTTCGGCGATAACTGAGAAGCTTATCAAGCGCGACAGGGCGCCCAACGGATGCAAGGGGACGAGTCCAGCTTCTCCTCATTGAGTCGGCAACCGAAAGTCGCATCGGAGATGCCTGGCTGTGGGGCCAGCTGCTGATATACTCCAGAAATTGCTCTAGGTCCTCGACGGTTACCCTTCCTCCAGCTCCGCTTCCCACAATTGCGGAGATGTCCGCGCCGCGGAGCCCTAATTCATCCATCCTCGCCTTCATTCGAGGAGAAAGGTAATGAGCGCCCTTCATTCCGGCTGGTACAGCGAGTCCCCGGATGCTGGGCTCGACGGCCCGTGGTTCGTGAGCACCTCCTTCAGGAGTGGCGAAATGCGCTCGAGGCTCCTCTGTGGACCCTGCATCAGGAGAAGAATCCGAAGGAGGCTGTGAGCTGCCTCCTTGAACGCCGGTTCTCTCCGCTTCTTCCTCGGTTACATCGAGAAGTCCGAGTACTGTGCCCACGGGGTAGCTCACACCTTCCTCGACAAGCAGTTTCTGGACTGTGCCCTTGCAGAGAGTGGTCACACCCATGGTCGCCTTGTTGGTTTCTACCTCGATTACTTCCTGATCAGCGATGACCTGATCGCCGACCTTAACGTTTAACCGAATGATAGTGGCCTCGGCGATGGATTCGCCGAGTTGAGGCATGAGGATGGGAACTTCCGGCATGAGAAAGGGCTCGTGGAGCTAGAGTTGGAGGAGATTGCGGATGGCGGCCGCAATTGACTCAAGGGTTGGACGGTGCGCTTCCCAGAGGTTTGGATGATACGGTACTGGGGTATCGCGGGAGTTTAGTCGTTGAGGAGGTGCGTCGAGAAGATGAAATCCCTCGCTAGTAACCCTCGAGACGACTTCAGAAGTCACGCCTCCCCACGGAAAGGCTTCGCCGACTGCGAGAAGGCGACCCGTGCGGGCGACGGAGGCGATAACTGTGTCAGTATCCAAGGGTTTAACGCTTCGAAGATCGACAACTTCAATTTCCCAGCCTTCGGAGGCAAGCAAGTCCGCTGCTCTGAGGGCTTCATGAACCATGGCGCTGTAGGCTACGACTGTAGCATGCTTCCCTGCGCGCACTACCCTCGCCTTGCCTATTGGCAGCGGGTCCTGACCATCCTTTAATTGATCCGCTTTCAGCCACCGGTAGAGGAATTTGTGTTCAAAGTAGAGCACTGGATCGTCAAGAGCGACGGCTGCGACAAGCATGGAGTAGGCGTCTGCCACTGTCGCCGGAGTAAGAATGACGAGGCCGGGGTAATAGGCATAAACGCTTTCCATCATCTGGCTGTGGAAAGGCCCGGATCCAGGTGTGCCTCCCGAGGGAAGGCGAACAGTAATGGGTGCTGGCGCTCCAGTTCGATAGAACTGGGTGGCAGCTTGATTAACGATCTGGTTGAAGCCTACTGACGAGAAATCAGCAAATTGCATTTCAACAATTGGGCGCATTCCCTCCATGGCCGCCCCGACAGCAAGTCCGATCATGGCGTCCTCGCTGATTGGAGAATCGAGCACCCGGTCCGGAAAGAGCTTCTTGAGTCCCTGGGTAGCCTTAAATGCTCCTCCGAAATGCCCGACGTCCTGTCCGTAGATAAAGACGCGGTCATCAGACGCCAGAAGGTCGTGTTGAGCGTCTCGGATAGCGTCAATGTAGGTGATCTCTCCCATTATGAGATGGTGGCGATTTCCTTGGAGGCGTAAACGGTCCAATCGTCGGCGAAAGGATCAGGAGCGGGCTCCTGCTGGGCCTGAGCAACCGCTGCCTGAACGTCTTCAGTGGCCTCCTCCCTCCAGGCAAGCAATTCGGCCTCTGTAATAAGTCCCGTAGACAGAAGTTGATGTTCTGCTACCTCCATGCAGTCCCTGCCAAGAGGTGACTTCCTGAGTTGCTCTGGAACATACGACGCGTCGTCGTGTTCTCCATGTCCGCTAAGGCGGAGAGCGTTTGCGACGACAAGCTGGGGTCCCCCGCCCTCTCGGGCATTGCGCACCGCTTCTGAGATGACTCGCAGGGTGGCGGTAAGGTCCGTTCCGTCGACTTCATAGCCAGGGACGCCATATCCCACTGCTCGATCGACAAGAGATTTGCATGCGAATTGCCGATCTGTTGGAGTAGAGTAAGCAAACTGATTGTTAGTGAGAACAACCACCAGCGGAAGCTTTTCTACCGCCGCGGTGTTCATAGCCTCATGAAACGAGCCAGTGGAGCTCGCTCCGTCTCCCACGCTGGCGGCTCCAACCACACCATCCAGACAGCCTTTTATTCTTCTGGCAAGGAGCATGCCAGTCACGACGGAGACCATCGCACCCAAATGGCTGATCATGGCGGGCAATCCATTGTTCGGGCGGCCACGATGGATGTTGCCGTCGCGACCCCGGGAGGGTCCTTTTGCCGATCCCAGATAAGACCGTGTCGCATCAAGCATGGGCTCCCCAAACGCAGTTCTACCCGCCTGATCACGGATTAGCGCGCTAAAGATGTCGTGATCCCACGAGAGGCAGGACCCAATGGAGGCGCTGATCGCCTCCTGTCCCGGTCCGATATAAACTCCACCAACAATTTTCCCTGCCTTGTAAAGGCTTGCGAGTTTTGACTCGAGAGTTCTGGCTACCACCATTGCTCGGAATGCCCGGCGGAGTTGACTTTCCCAAGTCTCGGCCTCATTGGCAGCTGTGGAATCCCGTTCGAGCTCAGGCACGGGATTTATTTAAGGGAGCTTCAGGACGTTTCGCAACGTGTTTTACGAGTCGAAGCGGACCTCGTGGACTTTCTCGTTGCATGCACCCTTGGCTCAGCCCTAAAACCCGACCGATTTGTGATGCAAACACCTACTCTGCTCGTCCTCGCTGCTGGCATGGGAAGTCGTTATGGGGGCCTGAAGCAGATCGATCCCATGGGGCCATCCGGGGAGACGATTCTTGATTATTCGATCTGGGACGCGATTCAGGCCGGGTTTCGTAAAGTAGTCTTCGTCATCCGGGAAGAATTCGAGAAAGATTTCCGTGAATCAGTCGGAAATCGAATCGCCAGCCATATCGAGGTGGACTACGCGTTTCAGAGTATCGAGGATCTGCCGTCTGGATTTGATGTGCCACCGGCGCGTAAGAAGCCCTGGGGAACCGCCCATGCCTTATATTCCGCAAGAAAAGTAATCTCGTCCTCCTTCGCGACGATCAATGCAGATGATTTCTATGGTCGTGACGCCTACGCACGGTCTTTCCAATTTCTCTTTCCGTCTTCGGCGGAAAAAAGGAACCCTTCATCTTGCTGCCTAGTGGCCTACAGTCTGATCAATACCCTGTCAGATCATGGTGGAGTAAACCGCGGCATTGCGTCACAGACCGCGGGTCACCAGCTCGAGTTTGTAGAAGAAGTGACCGGCATTATGAGGAACAAAGTGGGTAAAATTAAAGGGGTCGCTCTCGATGGATCGGAACGTGTGCTTGGTGAGAATACGTCTGTCTCGATGAATTTTTGGGGATTCTCTCCTATGATTTTTGATCAGCTGCGGGACCAGTTTTCTCATTTTCTGGCTTCGTCTGAGAACCCCGATACGGCCGAGTGGCACATTCCCACGTTGGTCGATTTGCTTCTGAAGAAGGGAGGGGCTACGTGCGAAGTCATTTCAACGGACGGAAACTGGTTCGGAGTCACTCACCGAGAGGATAAGCCCATGGTCATGAATGCAATTGGTAGTCTTGTGACCCAGGGAGAGTATGGAAGCCCTCTGTGGGAGTAATACTCCCTTGGTGGCCCTGCCGGACAGCGGGAGCACTGCGCAAAAAAACCCCGGGAACATTAGCTCTCCCGGGGTTTCTATTCGCAACTATCGCAAGCAAACTTACATATCGAGAACCGTA
>DFWB01000066.1 GCA_002380675.1 Akkermansiaceae bacterium UBA4145 | reverse complement strand
GGCCAGAGCATGAGATAGAGGCACCCTAGCTTGAAGGTTCCGCGTCCCGAAGGAAAATGACAGCGGGAGGTGTATGTGATCAAACATGGCCCGGAGGGGGCCTTGAATGGGAGGCCGCCTACGAAGCCGAGGAAGGAGACTGGGCGGGGAAGGACGTGGCCCTGACTCGAGACGGAGGGGTGATTATCGCGGTAGATAGCTCACAGTTCGGGTTTCTTAAGTTGCCTTCTTTTTAGGCGCTAAATTCGTCGATTTGCGATGAGGCGCAGACGGAGGGATTTCCATGGATCCTTTCCCCTTTACTTCCCCGGTCAGAATGAGGACTACGGCTCCTGTTGTGAGAACCATTAAACCCGCCCTTGTCGCCCTTGCCCTTGCTCTTGGCTCCAGTGTCAGCCAAGCAGAAATCGGATCAAATGAGAGTGCGGGAGAGTTTCATACGACGATTGGAATCATTCACGGGTTGGGAGAGGTTGTGGGAACCGGTCTCGCTGCTGACGGCGAGGGGTTTCTGGTTTCCGTGGGCTACAACTACACCGATGATCTGAGCCTCAATGGAAGATACGAGGTGGCAGATTTTGATATTTATCAGAATTTTCGTCTGACTCTTGATCGAAAGTTCGACCTCACCGATGACCTTTCGCTGCACCTGCTCGGGGGCTACACTTGGCAGAATCTTCTGGCAAGAAGCGTTGAAACCGATGCCATCCTGACTAACGCCGGCCTGTGCTGGGAACGGGGATCCTGGTTCTTCGGAGCGAACTACTCCCGCGTCTTCGCGCTCGATACCTCAACCAATTTTCGAGACCGGGGGCTCTCGACCGACCTTCCCGAGAAGCATTCGGACCTGTTCGAGGTTATCGCAGGTTACCGCATGAGTGAGAACTGTTCCGTCATTCTCAGCTATGAAAGGCAGTTTGGTGGAGACACCCAGATTCAGATGAAGAAGCACGTTGTGCTTGGAGTCCGGCTGAAGCTGTGAGCCATCCTCCGGCGCTTGCAGAAGATCGCCTATTTAGCCAGGCGCAGGAGCGCTGCATCGAGGACACTATCAGATTTCCCCATGCGGTCCCGAGGGGTGGCTTCCATCACGATGTCCGGAGGAACGCCGAGGCCATCAAACGGTTCTCCGGATGGCCGGAATTTGGCGGTCTGACAAAGGACGACCTCCAGCCCGGTGTTTGGAAGGGTGTAGCTGTCCATCCAGCCGTTGCCTCCTCCACTCGCCGTCCCCATCAGAGTTGTGTTGGGCAGGCCCTTGAAGCCGCCGAGGAAAATATCGCTGGCACTGAACGAGCCGCTATCCTGAAGGATAATGAGAGGCTTTTCATAGTAGTAGGCTTCGGGGTTCATGGTGGAGTCAAAGGCAAGGACGTAGAGATCGCTGAATTTTCCCGCCGGCAGAGCCCATGTGGGCTTGAACGCCTTGATCGCATCCCCGATGTA
This sequence comes from Akkermansiaceae bacterium UBA4145, assembly GCA_002380675.1. Classification (GTDB taxonomy): domain Bacteria; phylum Verrucomicrobiota; class Verrucomicrobiia; order Verrucomicrobiales; family Akkermansiaceae; genus Roseibacillus_B. The sequence continues at coordinate 5,274 of DFWB01000066.1, read as the reverse complement.
TTTTCGCTGCCCCTCTGTTTTCCAGTGAGACGAGGTCACCGGTTGGGCAGACATGCTGGACATATTGAAGCCGTCCGGCATGGGCTTGGGGAGCTCCATCGGCTTCCTGTAGGCCGAGAATTCGATGATGCGCATCGGGTCTCCGGGCTTCAGAAAATAGGGCATGAGGGTTAAAAGGATGTTTTTGGACCCCCCGGGGTTGCCTCGGACATCGATGATCATTCCTCTGGTGTCCTTAAACTGTTTCATCAATCGGTTGAGTTGTGAAAGAAAGCGGCTGCTCCCGGTCATTTGGGGAAGCCTGATGTAGCCGACCTCATCAATCCTGCGGCTGTCTCCCTCCGGGAACTCGGCTTCTCTCTGGGGCCGACGGGCTACCTCCACTTCCATCTTGCGGGTGCTTTTCCGGTTTTTTGATTCAAGTTCGAGTTGGATCGTGTCCTTCGCGGGAAGTCCTAATTCCGCGCGAATATAATTCACATAGCTGAGCATCTGAAGAGATTGGCGCAGCCTCCACTGGGGAGACTCCTTCACCACGGTGTAGGAGGCGACTTCCAGCCACTCAGCGATGGGGCGCCCATCGATCGAGGTGACGTAAGGGTGCTTCGGGTCGAGGAAGCTCTCTCCATCGGCCAAGTAAACCCGGTTCTTGTAGCTGCCGGCCACGAAGGGGGCATAGCCGCGGGGCATATACTGCGAAGGTGGGGAGGCTAATCGAGCATGCCCGTCACAAAAGAGGCTGATGAGTTTGGCCAGTTGAAGGCGGAACTGATTGAGCGAGGTCTCTTCGTCAAGGGAGCCCCGAATGGCATCAAGTGCTCCCCGGTAGTCAACGGGACGGAGCTCCAGGTAGGAGAAGCACTTCATGAGGACATGCTCCAGATAGTCGAGGTCCTCTTCCAGGTCCTTGCGGGAAACGAGCTCGGACTCTCTGAGCCCGGGCTTGGTGACAAGAAACTTATGCTCCGCCGCGATATCTTCCTTCCGCTCCCGTGCGATGGCGGCAGGATCAAAGAGAACACCAGAGAGCACGTGCGTCTTGATATAGGAGCGCACCACCTGGCGGTCCGTGGGCGCCACCTCGTAGGCCTTCTTTACGAAGGGTAAGCCGCGTATCGGCTCTCCGAGTCCCTCAGCATACACCTGCCAGCCAAGCATTGCCATGGTGCGGGCATACTCGGGGTGGTCCTGCGACATCTGGGACAGCAGGCGGGAACCTTCCTCGGCGTCACCGCGCTGGAGGGCACGCATTCCCTCCCGGTAGGGGTCGAGGACGGGTTTCTCACCCTCTTCAAGTCCGGAGAGCTTGAGATCGAGGTAGAGGTCGCTGCTGGTCGGACCGGCTTGATGAACCTCTACTGCGATGGTGTTGACCGCGCCATACTTGAGGGAGCCGGTCGGGATGGTGGTAACCAGTTCACCGCTTTCCCTGACTGCTATGATGGCCGCACTCTCTGGTGTCAGCGGGCCCTCCTCAAGGTTGCCCCGCGCCACTTCCTCACCGTTAAGGTAGACGGAAACTCCGTCATCGTAGGACACCATGAGGCCCAGTTTTGTAAATTCATTTTCTCCTTTCGGAGGGGCTTGGAACGTGGCGCGGAAATAGGCGGTGAGAGGTTTGTTCCCGGGATCATCACCGAACAGGATCCGAGTCTCCACATCGTCCTTTCCGTAGCCAAGGGGGGCTTTGCCCTTTTTCCATTCCGAATCGTCAAACCCGGAGGCGGTCCACCCTTCCCCGGGAATGGCCTTGCCGTCGAGGTAGCGCCAAGTGGTTTCGCCCCCTGCGGGGAGCAGAGTTGTTTCTGCGCTGGTGACCCCGACTGCGATCCACAGGCAGGAAATTACAAACTTGGCCGCTTTCATCCTAGCGCACGCTAGAACAGGGAAGCCTGTAGAGAACAGGCCAAATTAGGGGTAAAGTTACGCGGGCTCACCGACGGGGCACTCATCTGAAACCCGGTTGCAGGAAACCCGGCGATAGGAAACACGACGAGAGGATCCCGGCCATACTAATACAAAAGGGTCACTCCTTGCCACTTCACCTCCCAGCCCCGTGTAGAAACCACGATAAGGATCGGGGGTAAGGTCCTACAATTCTGCTCCTTCTTTGTAATAGTATGCCTTGGTTCAGGGGATAGGATTAAGGAATCATGAAGAAGCGAGTGTTACTGCTTGGAGTCTCCCTACTCGTCGGGCGCGGGGAGAAGGAGGAATCGGTCGAGAATACCGAGCGCACTAGTTCAAGGGACGTGCTCTAATCGCATTTAGACCTCGGAAGGGAACATCATGAGCCTTTGGTCAGAGCCGGAAGTGCCCAAGGAAATGCCGTGCGAGAAATGCGGGCAAATGACCCCTTTCAATGGGCTCATCCGGGCAGGTCGCGTGCCGTGTGTACATTGCGGGGCTCCCCGGCCTCACACTCCGCTCCGGACCGGGTGCTGGCACCTCATCATGCTGGTTTTTTTTGTGGGGGCGATCCCGGTGGCCCTGATCGCCGGGGAAGGGGCAATCGGGGTCATCTTCCCTCTCTTTCTACTGCTGTTCCTGGGGATGTTTCTCGTGTTTATCGTCGGGTGCCTGATCTGCAGGTGGAAGGGGAACCTTCGGTCCTACACGCTGTCATTTTTGATTGGCATCCTTGTGGCGGCCGGATCCTTGTGTGTCCTCTACGCCATGGGATCCGGGACAAAAGCCGGGATGATCCCGGCGCTCGTGGTCATGGCGCTGCTCTTCTTTGTCGTCCTGTCCCGAATCCGAATGCTGGACCAAACCGACGATCCTGCAGTGCAGGAGCAAAAGTCCGGACCAGAAAAGAGCCCTCCAGAGGAATAGGAGCGGGCCAAGGCGCCGGGAGAATCCGACAGCCGCGGGCACGGGGGCTTCGTGCAGGTCAGCGTTCTGATTTTATGAACTGCCCGTGCGGAGGACCTTTACCGGCCTGCCTCAATAACCCTGTAAAATCTTTTTGCCGCTGCAGGTCTTGCGATGTTGAAGGAGTAGGCTCCTTCTTTCCCCTCAATGGAGCGGAAGGGAGCCCAGCTTTCCAAGTCGCTGCTGGTTTCAATATCATATGCCTGGCCAACCGTCAGGGAGGATACTTCAAACACGAGACCGGTCGGGGACGATGAAATCGCCAGCTGCGGGGGGGTCAGCGACGGGGCGGAAATCCCAACTGTAAAACCATTCCAATCGGCACCCGTGCCACCAAAAGAGTCTACATGCTGCGGCTGCACGAAGGCGGATCGTTCCAGCCCCGGCGGGGTTTGCCCGCCCCAGAATCCGAATGTAAACTGTCCGACCGAGGGAGCTGATCCCAGGAGGTTCACAACGGTGAGAGCGACGCAGTCCTGGAACACGCCATCTCCGAGCGAGGTAATACTCTCGGGGATATCCACCCTTTCGAGGGCAAGACACCCATAAAAAATTCTACTCCCAAGCGACGTGATGCCTTCGGATATATGGACGTCGGTGAGTGCGTTACAGCGCGCAAACGCCTGATCCCCGAGCGAGGATACAGTTGCTGGAATCGTCACGCTGACAAGGCTCCTGCAGTTGTAGAAGGCGGAACTGCCAATCGACGTCACACTGGCAGGGATGGTCAGGCTCTCCATGCTGATGCAGAAATCGAATGCGCCACTGCCGATTGTAGTCAGCCCTTCCGGAAGGTCGATGCTGATGAGACCGCTGCACTGGTAAAAGGCCCTTTGTCCAATCGAGGTAACATTCTGCCCAAGGCTCACGGTGGTAAGGCCGGAGCACCCTGCAAAGACAGAGTCCTCAATTAACGTCACTCCCTCAGGGACAACCACGCGGGTAAGGTTGATGCATCCGCCAAACGCTAAAGTCCCAATCAGGTTCACGCCATCTGGTATCGTTACGCTGGTGAGGCTGGAGCATCCATTGAAGAGGAATTGCGCAATAGATGTGACCCGGGCAGGAATATTGAACCTGGACAGTTCCCTGCAGTCCCAAAAAGCACCAGCACCCATGGACGTGACACTGTCCGGGATGCGCACATAGGTAAGGCGACTGCAGGAACGGAATGCCTCTTCCCCAAGGGAGGTGACCCCGCCGGGGATGTCCACGCGGACCAGCTGATTGCATCCCCAGAAAGCGTTGTCCCCGATCGAGGTCACCGGCAATCCCTCGAGGGTAGCGGGAATGACAAGCACCCCGGACACGGTCTGGTTGCAATCCTGGATGGTGACCTGGCCCCCTGTAATCGAGTAGGTCAGCGTCGCATTCACATCCCCGGTGGTTTCGACCACTATTTCGGCCCGGGCGAAGGTGGCCCCCACCGTGCGGTCTCCGTCCATCACGATGGTGAGAGGGTTGTCGTTACCTGAAGCATCCCCGCTCCAGCCAGTGAACACATATCCGGGATCCGGGAGAGCCTCCAGGGTGGCGGTGGCGCCCGGTCGATAGGTCCCTCCGCCGCTGACCGTCCCGTTGCTGAGGGCCGCAATCTCAAGGGTATGGGACTCGCCTCCGCCCCCGCCTCCGATTTCGATTTCGATTTCGAAGGAGAACCACGCCACTCCGCCAGCCGCATCCGCGCCGTCAAGGGGAGCAGCTCCTACCCCGGCGACATCAAGACCACCAGAGTAGTTGAGAACGACCCCTCNNCGATCGTGTCAAGGGTGAGGACACTGATCTCGTCCCCGAGAATCCCAAGATCAATCGCAGTCGGCGTGATCACGACGTCCTGGGCGAAGGTGGCCCCCACCGTGCGGTCTCCGTCCATCACGATGGTGAGAGGGTTGTCGTTACCTGAAGCGTCCCCGCTCCAGCCAGTGAACACATACCCGGGATCCGGGAGAGCCTCCAGGGTGGCGGTGGCGCCCGGTCGATAGATCCCTCCGCCGCTGACCGTCCCGTTGCTGAGGGCCGCAATCTCAAGGGTATGGGACTCGCCTCCGCCTCCGATTTCGAAGGAGAACCACGCCACTCCGCCAGCCGCATCCGCGCCCTCAAGGGAAGCAGCCCCTGCCCCGGCGAGATCAAGATCATCAGAGTAGTTGAGAACGACCCCTCCGGATACGCCCCCACCGGAAACAGCAAAATCAGCAGGACCGAAGGTCGTGTTGTAGGCGCTGACGGCCGCGTAGTAGGTCCCTGTGGTCAGGTTCTGAACAACCACTCGACTCTGATAATTCCCAGCCCCTCCCCCCCCAATATCATCGTTTTGATCAAGGAGGTTGCCTGCGGCATCATAGATCCCCAGTTCCGTGTCCTCCACAGCTGAACCGATCGTGTCAAGGGTGAGGACAC